>JBOIDH010000123.1:0-6634 GCA_050740495.1 Gammaproteobacteria bacterium
TCCCTGACTGCATGTGCTGCACGACATGGCAGTGGTAATGCCACTCACCGGTCCCGACGCCCTCACCCGTCTTGAGCACGAAGGCATGGCGGACGACGGGGCCGATATTGGCGGTGTCGATGACGTTGGTCGTCCCGGGCTCCAGCCAGCGGTGACCGTGCAGATGGAAGGTATGAAAGGCCGTGCCCATACCCAAAATGTGGAAGCGGACCCTCTCGCCGAGCTTGGCGCCGACGGTAGGATTAGTCCACAGCGGGATCTCCTTGCCCTCGAGGATGTTGTTGACCTCCATGCCCCAGAAGGTGGTCTCGTGCATCCACAGGATGAATTCGCGCTTGATTTCGTTGACGTTAACGTCCGTGATCTCGCCGTCGATAAGGGCTTTGGTCTTGCCGTCCCGCGGGTTGACGATCAGCGTCCCGAACAAGCCCTTGTCCTCCGAGCCGACCATAGGATCGTTGAAGGTGTGATCGTGATAAGGCCAAGTCCCGGCCGTGCCCAGCGCTGCATCCCATTTATACGTATAGGGCTGCTCCGGAAAGGCCGCCTCATCGGCATAGCCGTTTAAAGGCTTCATCGTGCCGTCGCTGTCGATCTTGAAGTGCACGCCGTGGACGTGGATGCTGACAGGCTCGCTGGAATTGGCGATGGCGTGCTGTAAAGTGACCTCGACCTTGTCACCCTCGGTGATGACGATGGCCGGCCCAGGGATGGTCGGTTCCGGGCTATACCTGCCGGTGACCTCGCTCGTCTTGTCAGTAGATTCGATCTTGTGGCTGAGCATCTGATAGGCGAGTTGCCCGGAAGGCAGGTTGACCGCCTTCATCGTTATCCGATGCGTGACGCCACCTGTCTGCTCGGGCTGTCGGGCGTGGACGATGAAGGTCGAGACCGCCAAGATGGCGAAGATTATGAGAAGGATGAAGAACCATCTAGGGTTTGTGGCCGTACTGCGTACCATCGTAGCGCCTCCTGTTAAGCTGGGTTTACACCAGTTGCCAGGAAGCTTAGAATACTAAATATACTTTGTCAAGTTTTATATGTGAGAAGTATAATAACAGAGCACACAAACTTTTCTCCAAAAAGCGGCTCTGAGCTAATAGGACGCGTGAGTCTTAGCGGAGGATCAATATGTTAGAGGGACTTGGACAAACGCAGCAGCAGCTATTGAGGTTATTGCTAGAGACCAAGGAGGGCCTGACCATCGATGAGATGGTTAAGGCTTTAGATATCACCAGGACCGCCGTCTATCAACACGTCAATTCGTTAGAGAACGGCGGTTACATCGAAAAGCACACCCTAACCAAGACGGGTGGCCGGCCGGGGCAGGTCTATGCGCTAAGTGATCAAGGCATTCACCTTTTTCCCAAACAATACGCGTGGTTCTCTGAGCTACTGCTCAGTAATCTGAAAGATCAGTTGGGTTCCCAAGGCTTGGAGGACCACCTGCGTCGGCTTGGCGAGAACCTTGCGGACGCCATGCGCAATCGCGTGCTTGCGAAAACGACTGTTGACCAGGTTGCCGAGATCGCCGCTCTCATGCAGGAACTCGGCTATGAGGCTTCCGTCACTTCCCAAGCGGGCGATGAGTTGCCGAGCATAACGGCGCGTAACTGTGTTTATCACCAACTGGCAAGGAAATACCGTGAGGTATGTTCCTTGGATCTCGCCCTGCTCTCGTCGCTGTCGGGACGAAAGATCGAGCACGTGGAATGCATGGTGCGCGGAGGCCGGGCATGTCGATTTAAGATCAAGGAAAGGCTCAAGCGATCGCAGGGCAGTGACTACGATAAACTGACGAGCCCGTCTTAGGCGAACAGACCGTCAAAGTTGTCCTCAATGCTACGCATGAATACGCATACGGTCAATGCAGAGAAAAAGGCTCAGCGCGACGTGTGGATTGCGGCTGGTGTGCGTACACCGTTTGTGCACGTCGATGGACCGCTCACACACCGCGATTCGCTTACCCTTTCGGTACCGGTCGCACGAGCAATGGTCGATCAGTTGAAGGGGCCGATCGATTTCGCCGTGTGGGGTCCGGTGATCCTGAATCTCGCCTACAACAACCTCGCGCGCGAACTCTGGCTCGAGGCAAGACTTGAGCCGCGCGTTCCCACCTTCACCACGATCATGCAGTGTAGCACGAGCATGATCGCGGTCTTCGAGGCCGCCGGGATGCTGGGTTACGGCGGAACGGCGCTAGCGATGGCCGGCGGCGTGGAGAGCATGACCCACGTACAAGTCGGCCTGCGGCAAAATCTCTCGGACTGGCTCCGGCGGATCGCCCAGGCACGCGGTTTCGGCCAGCGCATCAAGGTCCTGAGCAAGCTCAGGCCTTCCGACATCGGGCTCTATGTTCCCCAAGTGAAAAACCGGGCCACGGGCAGGAGCATGGGCGAGCACTGCGAAGACATGGCGAAGACCTGGAGCATCGGCCGCGAGGAGCAGGACCAACTCGCCCTCGAGAGCCACCGGCGCGCCGTCGCCGCACAGGATCGCGGCTTCTTTGCTGATCTCGTCATATCGGTCAATGGGATCACTAACGACGGTTTCCCCCGCCGCGACACCTCACTCGACAAGCTTGCGCAGCTGAAACCGGTGTTCGACCGGCAGAGCGGACGTGGCACGCTCACCGCCGGAAATAGCTCTCCCCTAACCGACGGTGCGGCCGCCGTCTGGGTCGCCAACAGCGCGGGCCTCGCGCGCCTGCCTGACGGCCTCCCGCGCGCGCGGCTCGTCGATTTTGAGATCGCGGCCGTCGACATTTTCGAGGAAGGGCTCCTCATGGCCCCCGTCTCCGCGATCCCGCGGCTGCTCGCACGGCATCACCTGAGCTTCGACGACATCGCGCTTTGGGAGATCCATGAGGCGTTCGCCGCGCAGGTGCTCTGCCATGTGAGGGGACTCGAGGATCGGGACTTCGTCCGCGCCAAGGCCGGCGTCGAGCACACCTTCGGTCGGTTCCCACGCGACCGCGTGAACCCGAACGGGGGTAGCCTCGCGCTCGGCCATCCGTTCGCCGCCACCGGCGCGCGCATCCTGAGCCAGGCTGTCAAGGAACTCGCCGCTATGCCGAGCGGCTGCCGGGCTATCGTAAGCATCTGCGCCGACGGCGGCCAGGGCACCGTGGCGTTACTTGAGAACTGAGGTGACTCGAATCGTGAACATGCCCAAGCCCACCAAGCCTGATCGCGCCGCGGCCGCACGGCTCATCCGACCTCGCGATTCCGTGCTCGCCGGCTTCGAGTCCATTGCGCCGACTGCCTGCTTGGCTCGATGCAGGCCGAAGAACGGCTTGCCACCTTTCTGCTCAATCTTTCCCAGTGCTTTTCTGCGCAGGGATATTCGCCGACCTGCTTCAACCTGCGCATGACTAGGGTAGAGAGATCGGCAGTTACCTGGGATTGAAACTGGAAACGGTCAGTCGCACCTTTTCGAAATTCCAGGAAGACGGTCTAATCAACGTCCGGAACAAAGCCATCGAGTTAAAGGACGTTGATGGTTTCAAGCGTCTGATCGAGCAAAGTTGCTGTTGAGCATTTTTTGTTTTGACAGATTCTTAGTCCGGCTGCAACTTAAGGCGGACCCGCAAAGTCTGCGGGTCGGGACGGTGATAAATCTCAAAACCGAGATCCTCAGCCAGCGCGAGCATGCGTTCGTTCCCGGACAACACCTCGCCGATTAATTCGCCGGTGCCGCGCGACCGGCAGTAGCGGATCATTTTTTCCAGAAGCGCATTACCCAACCCATGCCTCTGCATATCGGAGCGCACCATAATCGCGAACTCGGCGCGTATGTTGTCAGGGTCGGCCACTGCGCGCACTTCGCCCAAAGACTCGCCGCGCCCAGCGCCGTCGGCGGCGGTGGCGATGAAAGACATTTCCCGTTCGTAATCAATTTGGGTGAAGCGAGCGAGTTCCGTATGGGGGAGATCCCGCACCATATGGAAAAAGCGGAAATGGATATCCTCCGGGCTGATTCTGGCGAGAAAGTCCTTGAACAGCGGCTCGTCCTCGGGACGGATCGGCCGCACCAGCACTTGCCGTCCGTCCAAGGCGATCCACTCTTCCAGTTCTTTGGGGTAAGGGCGGATGGCAAGCCGCGCGGGCCCGGCGGACTTGGCCTGCGCCACTCGGATGCGCGCATCGAGCGCGATCACACCTTTCTCGTCGGCAAGCAGCGGATTGATGTCGAGCTCGGCGATCCCAGGGACATCCGCGACAAGCTGCGCGACCTGCATCAGGGTGAGATAGACCGCTTCTCGGTCCGCGGCCGGGCGGTCGCGATAGCCGGCCAAAAGCTTTGAAACCCGTGTGCGGGAAACCAATTCTTTCGCGAGCGCCATGTTAAGGGGCGGCAGCGCCACGGCCCGGTCGCCGATCACTTCCACAGCGGTGCCGCCCTGGCCAAACAGGACAACCGGGCCGAAAACAAGATCCGTTGCAGCGCCGACGATGAGCTCATGCGCGCCTGGCTTGCGCACCATCTTCTGCACCGTGAAACCTGAGAATCTCGCGTTGGGACGCAATTCTCTTAAGCGTTTTGACATCGCGTGCATCGCCCGCTCCTCCAAGGTACCCTCGCTTAAGGAGCATCCGCGGTGGGGCATTTGTCGGCGATCGCATAGACCTGTTCCCCCACTCTAGCCACAAGAATACCCGTCCCGGAAAGCTCCACGCGCTTTGGTTGGCGGCGGGGAACGAGTTCTTGCACGGTTATCATCACGACTGCCATGTCAGTTTCTGTTCCTCTCTGAGAGGAGGACGAGAAAGGCAATGGGAAAATGAGAGCGGTGCCGCATGTGTGAGTTCGGCGCTCCTGATGACAGGATCTCAAAGCCGAAGCAACCAGTAGGTCCGTGCCGGAATTAGGACATCATGGACGGGCAACTCCTCGAATCCAAGTTTGGTAAACAGAGTCCGCATCGCTTGAGCGGCAATATCGGTACGCCCCAGGCGATAGGTAAATCCTTCGTTCCGAAGCACGTTAATCAGGGCAGTGGAAAGCCTGAAAGCAATGCCGTGTCGCCGAAATTCTGGGGCGACACAAAGAGTGTCTCCGTAAAACACCCGCTTCCCGCCCTCGAATAAATAATCAAGCGCTTCGGTGCCAGAGATCGCGCCGAGTGTGAGTTCCCGAGGATCTTCACTCTCTCGAAATATCTCATATCCCAAGAGGTATCCGACAACCCTGACCGAGGGTTTGGCTTTGGCGATAAAGGCCAAGGCGTTACGCCGCATCAGATCGACTCCCAAGCCGAAATGGAGCCGCGGTTTCTCTTCATCGTAGCTCCACGGAGGTTCTCGGAAGGCCCGATAAGCAAGCCCCGCTATTTGGTTGACCAAAACCCCTGATGTATCCGCTCTCAGCTCATTCACCGAGATTTGTAATATTTCTACTTCGACTAGATCCATCTGTCACCAACAACGTTCGCCCACATGGGAGAGTTCGACGCCGGAGATGTCGTAGAGGATCGCACCCGTTTGGTCGGCAATGCTGAGCACTTGTTCTGGCGAAGCAATGGAAAATGGACGGGGGAATCACTCCCGCCCTCCTGCCGCAGACGACGGGGATCAACTGGTTTGATGCATCGTTCGCTGTATTGTTCCTCAGCGAACGTAGCTATCGAAAACGTTGACATCCGACCGGATTGAGTAAACTAGCGGACGCCTCTCGGGCCGCGCGAGGAGGGGGCTTGGGAGGGGACACGAGCCGTCCAATCCCGCACGGTCCGAGCAGGCTGGTGACAAGGCCGCAGATCGGGATGTGCTCCCGACTCGTAAATTTGCGTGGGAACAGGGGACCCGCTCGCCGACCATTCGGTCAATGGAGTCGGTTGCCGAAATAGTTGGGTTGGCAAAACTCAATAATGACCAAGGGTGAAGAAGCCACTCGTGGGGGCCGCGCGGTCCACTACCAGGAAGGAAATGCGCTGCACCATGGACGAGCGTCGCGATGTGGGTTTCTCGATTTAGCTGTGGGGAGCGTTTTTGAGGAAACCGCTATGGGTGGACTATTGGACGGGAACATCGCTCTCGTGACCGGCGTAAGCAACGACGGGCAGATCGGACAGAGTGTCGCACGGATCTTTGCTCACAACGGCGCTGGCGTAGGGATCGCTGCACGGTCACAGAAAAACGTCGAAGCGCGTGCCAAGGAGCTTGAGGCAGAAGGCGCCAAGGTGCTCGCTCTTCGGGTCGATCTCACCGATGAAACCCAAGTCGGCCAGGCTGTAGAGCGTGTGATCGCTCACTATGGCAGGATGGCGGGGTGGGGAATATAGCTTGTCGGTGGCAAACGCGGACAGCGATCCCCGTAAGACACCCCTCGCAGCACAGGGAAAGTTAGCGGGTCTTTTCGCCGCAAGCGATGGGTGTCGAGGATTCGGCGAGTTCCTGGGAGACTAAACGCCAGGAAGCGATGGGTAAGCCGCGTGACCGGGCATAGAACGTTGTTGGCTCGAAGGTTGGTCCGCTGCCGTTGGTACGCATTAGATGACTGAACACGTTGAACTCGGGCTCGCCAGGCTATCGGATGCCAAGCGCATAGCGAGCATGTCTCGTGAGCTCATCGAGCACGGTTTGGGGTGGTCCTGGACGCCCGATCGGGTAGCCAATCACATCCGCCGCCCCGA
>JBOIDH010000124.1:0-6615 GCA_050740495.1 Gammaproteobacteria bacterium
TCGTGTGTTGCATAGGCTTAGGGGGTCTGATGGTACTGGCGCCGGCACTAAAAAAAGAAGTCATGGATAAATTTAAGCGCTCCGCGGGCGACACCGGATCGCCCGAGGTGCAGGTCGCGCTTATTACCCGCCGTATCGAGGATCTGGCGGAGCATTTTAAAACGCACCAATCCGACCACCACTCTCGCCAGGGTTTGCTTAGGATGGTCAACAAACGGCGTAAGTTACTGGATTATATTAAGCAATATAATATGCAGCGCTATCGAGAGCTCATCAGCGGTTTGGGATTGCGCCGATAGGCCATCGTTATCGCCTTAGACCATTCCCCGCATCGATGCGGCGGTTCGCACCCACCATTTCCATTGAGTCGAGCACCAGCATGCGCCTTGTAAAAAAATCATTCGAATACGGAACCCATGTTGTTGTTCTAGAGACAGGGGAAATCGCGCGCCAAGCTTCGGCGGCAGTGACAGTGAGCATGGGGGATACCGTGGTATTGGTTTCCGTGGTAGGAAACAAGGAACCGGTGCCGGGCCGGGATTTTTTCCCCCTGACCGTGGACTATCAGGAACGCACCTACGCGGCGGGCAAGATCCCCGGAGGGTTCTTCAAACGCGAGGGCCGTCCGAGCGAAAAAGAGACCCTCACCTCAAGGTTGATCGATCGGCCCTTGCGTCCGTTGTTTCCCGAGGGAATGACGAACGAGGTACAAATCATCGCCACGGTGCTATCGCTCGATCCCGAGATCGATCCGGACATCCCAGCGCTCATCGGCGCATCGGCGGCCGTAAGCATCTCGGGGATGCCGTTTAAGGGGCCGATTGGGGCAGCGCGCGTTGGCTATCTGGATGGAAACTATGTGCTCAATCCGACCTTCAGCCAGATCAAGTCGTCGCGCCTACACCTCGTTGTGGCCGGCACCCAATCCTCGGTGCTTATGGTCGAATCGGAGGCCGATCAGCTCGCCGAGGAGATCATGCTGGGCGCGGTGATGTTCGGCCACGAACAGATGCAGGTCGTGATCCGTAACCTCCAGGAATTCGTCCATGAGGTAGCGTCGGTTCCCTGGAACTGGCAGCCCGCGGTACAGGACACGGCCCTGATGAGCGCGGTGGAATCACGGGTCGGGCAGGCTATTCGCGAGGCGTATGCGATCACCGATAAGCTCGCGCGCCGGCAGCGGATTAATGCTCTTCGCAAGCAGGCGCAGGAGACGCTCGGCCGGCCGGCGGACGGCGCCTCGTGGGCCGCGGAGGATCTCGTGAATGCGTTCGAGAAGCTCGAACAGCGGGCCGTCCGGGGGATGATCCTTGATCAACGGCGCCGTATCGATGGCCGCGCCATGGACGCGGTCCGCCCGATCACTGTCCGCGTCGGGGTATTACCTCGCACACACGGTTCGGCGCTGTTTACACGGGGCGAAACCCAGGCCTTGGTTGTCACCGCCTTGGGAACGGGGCGGGACGCGCAGATCATCGACGCTATCGAGGGGGAGCGCAAGGAAGCCTTCATGTTGCATTACAACTTTCCGCCGTTTTGCGTCGGCGAAACCGGCCGGGTGGGTTCCCCCAAGCGGCGAGAGATTGGACACGGGCGGCTGGCGAAGCGAGGAATTCAAGCCGTGATGCCGGATGCTTCCGAGTTTCCCTACGTGGTTCGCGTAGTGTCAGAAATCACCGAGTCCAACGGCTCAAGCTCGATGGCTTCCGTGTGTGGAACCAGCCTGTCATTGATGGATGCCGGTGTGCCCCTCAAGGATGCGGTTGCCGGGATCGCAATGGGCCTAGTGAAAGAAGGAGAGCGGTTCGCGATATTATCCGACATCATGGGTGATGAGGATCATCTCGGCGACATGGATTTCAAGGTTGCGGGAACGGCGCATGGCGTGACGGCGCTGCAGATGGACATCAAGATCGATGGGATCACCCGTGAAATCATGGATCTGGCGCTGCGGCAAGCCCAGCAGGGCCGTTTGCATATACTTGAGCGAATGAACGCCGTGATCGCCAAACCGCGGCCGGAGATGTCGGAGTACGCGCCCAGGATTATCACCATCAAGATCGACCCGGAGAAAATCCGGGACGTCATCGGTAAGGGCGGTTCGACGATTCGTGCCATCACCGAGCAGACCGGGGCCGTCATCGACATCAGCGACGATGGCACAGTGAAAATCGCCTCCATTGATAATGCCGCGGGGCAAGAGGCGCGGCGCCGCGTCGAGCAGATCACAGCCGACGTTCAAGTGGGCATGATCTATGAGGGCCGGGTCGCCAAGCTTATGGACTTCGGTGCGTTCGTGACCATCTTGCCCGGGAAAGACGGCTTAGTGCATATATCGCAGATTTCCGACGAGCGCGTCGAAAACGTGAGTGACAAGCTGCGCGAGGGCGATACCGTGCAGGTAAAGGTGCTCGAAGTCGATAAGCAAGGGCGCATACGCTTGAGCATGAAGGCGGTGAACGCCGGAGGGCCGACGAATTAAAGCGTGGCGCGGTTGTGCGTGGAGCGGGGACAGAATCATTAAACTGAAGCGGTTAGGGTCAAAATGGTTAGCATTCGTTTGAGCCGGCACGGCACCAAGAAAAGGCCTTTCTACCACATCGTAGTCAGCGACAGCCGCAACCAGCGCGACGGGCGTTACCTTGAGCGCGTCGGCTTCTTCGATCCGCTCGCGACCTTGAGCGACAGCAGCCTGCGTATCGATAAGGAACGCGCCGGCTATTGGATTTCCAAGGGCGCCAAGGTTTCCGAGCGCGTCGCCTCTTTGATGAAGCACGGTTCCGCTGCGTAAGAACGCCCATCACCGCGGTTAGAATGCGCTGAGCCGTGGCAGGAGATGTTGACGGTTTCGTCGTCGTAGGCCGTTTCGTAGGGATCCATGGCCTGCGAGGCGATGTTAAAGTTTTATCGTACACGCATCCGCGGGAAGGCATCTTGCGGTACGCGCCCTGGTATGGGTGCTTCGAGGGCGAATGGCGCGAAATAGCGCCTGAAAGCGCAACCGTCAAGGGTAAGGGATTGGTGGCGCGATTCGCGCATCATTCGGCCCCCGAAGACGGGCAGCGGCTCATGGGGGTCCCCATCGCGGTGCGCCGCAGCCAGTTTCCGGTACTGCCTCTCGGAGAGCATTATTGGCACGATCTCATCGGCCTCGACGCAGTCGCGGAGGATGGGGCGCCCCTAGGCCGGGTCGTGGATGTCATCGCGACCGGCGCCAACGATGTACTTGTGGTTAGGGGCCGTCGCGAGCACTTGATACCCTATGTACTCGGTATCTACGTGAGGCGCGTGGATTTGGAACATTCCCGGATCGAGATCAATTGGGACCCCCAGTATTAAATGATCTACACCTCGGGGTCGTGACGCTATTTCCCGAGATGTTTCATGCGCTCACGGGATATGGGATCACCGGCCGGGCGGTCGAGCGGGGTCTGGTCCAACTGCGCCTATGGGATCCGAGGGAGTTCACCCACGACAAGCACCGCAGCGTCGATGATCGCCCCTATGGAGGCGGGCCGGGCATGGTGATGATGTATGAGCCGCTGCGGGACGCGATCCGCGCCGCCGCGGCGTGGCTTGGGCAAAACGCTTGGGTGGTCGCCATGACACCGCAAGGGCGGCGTTTGGAACCGACCTACCTGGCGGAATTGGTCGCGCGCGGCAAGTTGATGCTGGTGGCGGGCCGTTACGAGGGTATGGATGAACGCTTGATCGAGGCGGAAGTCGACGAGGAATGCTCGATAGGAGATTATGTCATCAGCGGGGGCGAGCTGGCGGCCATGGTGTTAATCGACGCGCTGGTGCGCCTGTTACCGGGAGCCCTGGGTCACCAAGACTCGGCCCGCGAGGAATCGTTTTACACCGGTCTCTTGGATTATCCCCACTACACCAGGCCGGAAAATATCGATGACAAGACCGTGCCGCCGGTATTGCTCAGCGGCAACCACGAGGCAATCCGCCGCTGGCGCTTAAAACAGGCCTTGGGACGAACCTGGTTACGGCGTCCAGATCTGCTAAAAAATAGGCCATTGCGGATCGAAGAGCAAGAATTGCTGGATGAATTTGTCACCGAGCGGGCCGCCGGTGGCAATGTCAAGGGATCGTAAACACAATGTGCCAGCATGCTAAGATAGCAACAAGATGAATCGGTAGGGAGTTCGCTTATGAATCAGACAGTCAGCCAGTTAGAATCCGCGGCCATGGACCGCAAGGTGCCCGTTTTTCGTCCGGGGGACACCGTCGTTGTCCAGGTGAAGGTCAAGGAGGGCGACAGAGAGCGCCTGCAAGCGTTCGAAGGGGTCGTGATCGCGAGGCGCAATCGTGGTTTTAACTCGTCACTCACGGTACGCAAGATATCGCACGGCGAAGGGGTGGAACGCGTCTTCCCTCTGTATAGCCCTCTGCTCCAGGAGATCGTCGTTAAACGCCGCGGCGACGTGTGCCGGGCCAAGCTATATTACACCCGTAAACTAAGCGGTAAGGCCGCGAGAATTAAGGAAAAGATAAAGCGCCAATAGAGCGAACCTAGGCAATGGACGACGGCGTCTGCGATGCGGGGCGATCCCTGTCCTCCGTGGGTCTCGGCGGCTTATACCGGCGGCGCCGATCGATCACTTGAAACCAAGCGCTGGCTCCTCACCCATGAAACCGGCGCCGGGAATTGAAACCGCGCGCGAAGCGGCCGATGTGGCGGTCATCGAGCGTTTTCTCGATTGCCTCTGGATGGAACGCGGGTTAGCCAATCATACGCTAAGGGCCTACCGTTCGGACCTCACCGCCTTTAGCCGCTGGTTAAGAAGGGAGGCGGGCGAGCTTTACTGCGTGGATCGCGGCGATGTGTTGCGATATCTCGGCAGTGGCGTGTCGGCAAGGACCACGGCGCGCCGGCTATCGAGCTTGCGGGCCTTATATCAGCACCTGTCACGGTTAGGCTTGGTGAAGGAGGATCCCACGGGTCGAGTGCAAGGACCGCGATTGGCGCGGTCGCTGCCCGGAACCTTGTCGGAAGCGGAGGTGGATGCCCTCCTGCGGGCGCCCGATGGCGACAAGCCCATCGGCATGCGCGACCAAGCGATGCTTGAGCTTATCTACGCAACGGGTTTGCGGGTGTCGGAGCTGGTCACGCTCACCTGCAGCCAGATCAATCTACGGCAAGGTGTGTTGCGCGTGACGGGCAAGGGGGACAAAGAACGGCTGGTGCCGATGGGTGATAGCGCATCGGGGATCCTCACGCGGTATCTCGATTTCGCTCGCCCGAAATTGTTAGCAGGCGAAGGGGCGGAAGTCTTGTTCATAAAAAAGCGCGGTCAAGGCATCACGCGGCAGGCTTTCTGGAAAATGGTTAAGCGGTATGCATGGCAGGCTGGAATTCACAGGCCTATTTCTCCGCACACCTTGCGGCATGCGTTCGCGACTCACCTCTTGAATCACGGTGCGGATCTTCGCGTCGTGCAACTCCTTCTCGGACACAGCGACATCGCGACGACGCAAATCTATACCCACGTGGCGCGAAGCCGGCTCAAGCAACTGCACGCGGCGCACCATCCGCGCGGTTAGCAGCAGTAAATGGCGCGTCAGGATGCGAACTGGACTTGGTCTAACACCAAAGTAAGATCACCCGCGATGTCGATGCCGGTCTTGTAGCGCCGCGCGGGGTCCTTGGCCATGGCGCGTCTAACGATGCGTTCCATAATCTCCGGGAGGTCTGATCGAACTTGCAGCAGCGGGGCTGGTTCCGCGTTCAAGGTCATGAGATTGATCGCGGCGATCTTATCGGCCATGAATGGGTGCTTACCCGTCAAAGCGCGGTACATCACCACGCCAAGCGAAAATAGATCGCTCTGCCCGGTGAGCGACTCTTGTTTGACCTGCTCGGGAGACATGTAGAGCGGGGAGCCGGCGAGATCGAGTGTGGCGGGATCGACGCCTTCGGCGGTCACCGCGATGCCGAAGTCCGAGATCTTTACGTCTTGTTCGGGTGTCAGAAGGATGTTCTTGGGCTTAATATCCCGGTGTATCACCCCCTTCTTGTGGGCGTAATCGAGCGCCAGGGCGCAGCGGTAGAAAATGCGGATCAGTCCATCGAGCGAGAGAAGTTTGTGAACGTTGCAGAAATCGGCCAGGGTCTGGCCGCCGGGAACGTACTCCATCACGATGTAATGGGAATAGCCTTCTATGCCGGCATCGAAGATCGCGGTAATATTCGGGTGCATCAGCATCCCGGCGGTCTTAGCCTCGTTAAAAAAAAGTTGCTGAAAAATCTGGCTGGTTTCCGGGCAAGCTAAGCGCTCTTGATGAGCAACTTTCACGGCGACAAAACGGTCGATAAATAGATCCCGGCCAAGATAGACGCTGCCCATGTTGCCACGGCCAATCTCTCGTAGGAGCCGGTATTTACTCAGCGTTATCTCGCAACTCTGGGTTTGGGCTTCCGGTGTCATCGTCGGTAGGGCGTCCTGGCTCTGTGCGGGTGTATATCGGCTGTTACGCGGGTCCTTTTAGAATCGTTCACGCCTTCCGCGCCAACTGAATGTGCCCGGCGGGCTAGGAACATATTTATTAACACAGGCTCAGAAGAAGTACCCCGTCTGGGGGAACGTAAGCGAGGAATATGAA
>JBOIDH010000125.1:0-6564 GCA_050740495.1 Gammaproteobacteria bacterium
CCTCGATATTTCGCTGGAGGCTTCCTGGGCGCGCCAATACGCGCACCGCATGACCCGCGTTCAAAAGGCAGCGGAGCACGGCCGATCCGACGAAGCCGGTCGCACCGGTGATGAGGGTGGTCATTGCGCTTGGTGCGGCGCGCGCTGCAACGTTGCGAATTGCTTGAGAACGAGCACGGCCGCGATCGGCGCCCCGAGGGCGGCGGCGGCCAGAAACGGCACGAGAGTGTTCGAGAATGTAACAACGGGCAACAAGTACAGCACGTCTTCCGCCTCGAATCCGCCCCAACCGGGCTGCTTGGTCTCCGCTTTTCCATACCGTTGCTCGATCACGTTGCGCATATGGAAGATCGACGCCACCGCCACGCCAGCGATGACGCCAAAGGGCAGCGCCCATGCGCCTGCCCCCGTATTCCAAAGCCCGATGCCGATACTTACAAAAAGCAGGACATGCACGATCGCATCGCTGATTAGATCGTAAACGTGGCCCGCGCGGCTGCTCATCCCGGTGAGCCGCGCCAACTCGCCATCGGTATGGTCGAGCAGGTTGGAGAGCGCGAATAAGATCGCGGCCAGGTTCGGCCAAACGCCGCTCGCAAAAGCCGCGGCCGCCGCGATTCCCGTCAGCAGGCGGACGGTCGTTAGATGATTAGGCGTGACCGGCGTGTCTCGCAGGGGGCGGATCAAGTGTGACGCGAGTCGGGCGTCCCAGGGTTTCACGCGGTTTGTGGCGATCTGCGCTTTGCGCTTCCCAGCAGGGCGAGCAGGCTCGGCAATACGATGAGGGTGCAAAGCAGCATGAGCACGATTCCGACCGAAAGCAGTACGCCCATGCTGGCCGTCCCCTGATGGGAGGAGATGGCGAGGTTGCTAAAGGCACTGGTGTTCGTCAGGGCGCTCAGCACGACGGCCCGCGCCGTACTGGTGTTTAATAGCGTGCCGTCGTCGGGCGGCGCGGTACGAAAGCGATGCACCATGTGGATCCCGTTGTCCACGCCCATGCCCAAGAGCAGCGGCAAGGCGATGATATTGGCAAAATTGAACGGGATCCCGAGCACCACCGCGGTGGCGCCCGTCAATAATGCGGCCAGCAGCAGGGGCGTCAACACCAGCACGATATCGCGTTTACGTTCCATGAACACGGCGAGGACCAGCGTGATGATGAGCAAGGAATATAAAAACGCTTGCTGGAACGCGGTGACGACCGCGCGTCCTCCTTCCAAGTAATTTACCGGAACACCGCTCACTTCGGACTTGACGCTGCGTACCTCCGAGACGAATCTTCGCAATGCTGCCGAATCGTTGAGATTGCCGCGCGGAAAGACCTCGATGCGCACCACCCCTTGGGGCGATATCCAGCGTTGTGTCAGCTCCTCGGGTAAATCATCGAGACTGACCGTTGCGGCGTCCAATGAATCCCTGAGGGAGTCCAAGCGTCCGGGCAGCGAGGCCGTGAGACTGGTCTCGAGCGCCGCCAGGCTTCGTTCCGCCGCTGCGGTATCCATCGAGTGCAGGTGTTGCAGAAAGGCCTCGATTTCTCGTTCGAGCCGCAGGCCGCTCGCGGTGATAGTCGCCTCGGGATGCGCGCCGAGATAAGCGGATAACAGGGTTCGAAAACCTGCCAAGGTTTCTTGGGTAGGCGTCAAGGCCGCGACGTTTGCGTCGCTCGTGACGAGCTCGGGGCCGAGCGTCAGGGACATGTCTTCGATGATCGGCAGCTTCTCGTTTTGGTCCTCCGGCACGAAGCTCTCAATCGTGATCACGTCATCGACACTCGGGAGCGCCTGCATGCGCGCCTTCGTCGCACGGGCCGCCGCCAGGTTTTTCTCCAGCACGACCAAGGACCAGGGGGAATGCTCGCTGGTCGCCAAAAGCTCCTTGAACGTCTGGACCGACTCGTTAGCCGGATCCTGCAGGTTCAGGGGATTGTCATCAAAGCTGGATGCGGGAAGGATCAGGATCGCCGCCGTCGCCAGCACCGCCGCCCCGATGCATACGCTTTTCGCATAACGCAAGGGAAACTCGAGCAGCCCGGCCGGAAAAGGAAGGCCGGTCAGTTGCTTGCCCTTGGTGCGCGGGACCTTAGGGATCACGCTGAGCAGGGCGGGCAGGATCGCCAGCGTCACGCCGAGGCTGATGAACATCCCGCCACCCGAGATCAAGCCGAGCTCCGCCACGCCTGAATAGTCCGTGGGGATGAACGCGAAGAATCCGATCGAGGTCGTGATCGTACACAGAGTCAATGATCCCCCGACGTGAAAGACCGCCTGTTTTAAGGCGTCGCGCCGATCGGGTTCGAGTTGCGCCAGCTCCGCATAGCGCAGACACAAGTAAATGGCGTAGTCCGCGCCGAGCCCGATATACATGACCGCGAAGGCCACGGAGATGAGGTTCAATTGCCCGACCGCGAAGGTGGCAAAGGCCGCGGTGAAAATCAGGCCCAAGATCAGCACGGCCACCGTACCCAAGGTCATCCACAGGGAACGCAAGCCGATGAACATGATAAGGGTGACGAGCAGCAGTGCCCCGATGCCCGCGTTCTGCGTTGCGAAGCTTACGCTTTGCAGCTCTTCGTAGGCGAGAGCGGCGCCGCCGGTGAGCCTGACTCGCACTCCGCGCTCGGCGGTTAACTCAAGCTTGCGGGCGAGATTGCGGATGCCGCGCATCGCGCCCTCCCCGGGTAACAAACTCCCGAAGTCGAGTTTGGGTTTAACGATCACGAAAGCGCGCCGGTCTTCCGGTTTGGCATCCTTCCCGGTCATCAGCTCCTCCCAGGAGAGCCGGTAGCGCCGGCCTTCGCGGATAGACTGAAGGGCGGTACCGATGCGATCGAAGGCCGGGCGCAGATCAAAATCCGTATCGGATTCGGTAAGTGCGTCCCCCAAGAGCGAGAACAAACCTTTGATGCCGGGCTCGGATTGCAGCCGCGCGAGAAAGGGTTGCGCCTTGGCCAGATTATCGCCGAGGTCTTCGAGCTCCTCCACGCTTAAAAACAGCAAGCCATTGCGGCGAAAAAAAGGCAATGCATCGGGCATGTATACCCAGTCAAACAGCGCAGGTTGGCGCTTGAGATGCTTTGCGAGCCGCAGGCTCGCGTCGCGCGTTTGATCGGGTGTGTCGCCATCCACGACGATTACGATGGTGTCGGCATATTGAGGAAATGCCTCTTTAGAAGTCCGATAGGCTTGGCGCCAAGGCAGATCCCACGAAATCAGATCGGAGGTGTCGGTGTTAAACGTAAGGTTTTTAAAAGTGTAGTCGAAACAGATGCCGGCGCTGACCAGCGCTAACAAGATCACGGCCACGGCGTAGCGCTGCACGCCAAGAAACCAATATGCCAGAAGCGGTTGCGAACCGTTAGAATGGTGATCTGGATTCAATTCGAGCCCCCGAATGTCTTAAGACCGCGTTCGTGCCGGCGCGTCTCGTACGACGTCCACAGGGCCGGGCGGCTTGGGTTCAACGCCAAGCAAAGCTTTAGAAAGAACAATATAGTGTTATGGTGCCCGCTATCGCCGGTGAGGTAACCCCGTCCCCACAAGAACCCAACTGGTGTTGTGAATAGATTATACTTTCCTGGAATTTTACCACTCGAACCGGAACAATTATAACAAACAGGACCCGTGTATTGCGCCTTAGCATACAATCTGTTCCCTGGGGCGCGATTTCCCTGCCCGCGGCGCGGCGGCCTATCGTCGATGGGCTAGGTATCGCACCCGTGATTTGTTTCTATGCCGGCGCCAACGCTTAGAACCTGCCGCGGCTTGGCCGCGACGAGGGGGTTTCGGCCAATACACCGATACCGCGGGCTCACCGTATTATGCATTCTTTCTGCCATCTGCGGACCCGGCACCAGTCGGGCTCATGCGATACTGGTTGATTCAACAGTTCGCCAGGATGCGCGCCTGACCGAGTCCCCAAAAAATATAAGCCTGCGTTTGAACAGCCGCATCGAGCATGGCTTAAGCCGATTCACGCTGGAGCGCAACGGCGGCCAAGAAGTCACCTCGCTGCAGGCGGAACCGCGAGGCCCCGACCGTATCCTCGTGCGGATGCCCGCATTAGAGCCGGGCACCTCTGTGCTCCGTTACCGTGTGTTAGCCGCCGATGGCCATATTACCGAGGGCGTCCTGCGTTTTCATTTCACACCGGGATCTCGATGACCCAGCTCGCCGGTTTCTTGGATGTCCTGCTCCGTGGAATCAGTCTGATCGGTTTCGCCATCGCCGCCGGGGGGATGGCATACATCCATTGGGCGTTGCGGCCCTTCGAGGCCCTCTCGCCTCTCAAGGCCGGTGTGCTACGCCGGTCGCTCTGGCTTGTCATTGGCGGAAGCTTGGTGCTGGCGCTGTCGCGGTCCCTATTGTTGTTCGTGTTGCATCCGTGGGCCTTGGCGGATGCCGCTGGACACTGGCCCGTCGCCGCGTATTTAAGTACGGACTATGCCCGTACTGTTCTCGGCAGCGTACTCTTGGCGCTTGGGTTGGCTGGCGCCGCCGCCCGTCTCCTAACCCAGCCGGGCAAGGGCGCGCTGTGGGCGGTCGCCGGGGCGATATCGATTGCGCTCTTGATCGATTCCGCCTGGCTCACGCACGGCGTCAGCCGCTTGGAGGGACGAGCGCAACTCATGGCAGTCACGGTATTGCACCAAACCGGTGGGCTCATCTGGGCCGGCGGTATCGTGCATTTGCTGGTCTTCTGGAGGCTTTGGAAACGGGGCCCCGAGGATCGAGCTTTAGCTCCAGCTGTCTTTAGCCGCTTTTCGGTGCTCGCCATCGTAAGCATGATCATGGTTCTTGGACCCGGTCTTTTTATCGCCTGGCGCTATGTCGGAGATTGGGGTGGTTTAACCGGGACCGGTTACGGGGTGATGGTGTTGACCAAGGCGACGCTTCTCGGCGCCGGTTTGATTCTGGGCGCGATGAATTTCTTTCTCGTGCGCGCTTGGGCCCGGCAGCGTGAAGCCGTGACGACCCCGCTGCGCGTGCGCGCCTTTGTCGAAGCCGAGGCCGGTCTCGGCGTTACCCTATTGCTGGCCGCGGCTTCCCTGACCTCCCTCCCGCCTTCCATCGACATCGTCGCTGATCGGGCCACGCCCGAAGAAGTGATCGAGCGTTTCGTCCCCAAGATGCCGCGCCTCAGTTCTCCGCCGGTGGCGGATCTGCTTGCCGTGGCCGCGCCGATCGATGACCCGCTCGCGGCCCGGCAACCCGAGGAGTACGCGTGGTCGGAGTTCAATCACAACACGTCGGGTCTCTTCGTGTTCGCGATGGGGCTTTTAGCCGTGCTGGAGCGCACCGGTAAGGCCCCTTGGGCGCGGCATTGGCCGTTGCTATTTTTGGGGCTCGCGGCCTTCATGTTCTTGCGTAACGATCCGCGCGCTTGGCCCTTGGGACCGGCGGGTTTCTGGGAGAGCATGCTGCTCCCCGATGTCCTTCAGCACCGCATCGCGGTGCTCGTCGTGATTGGCTTGGCGGTTATTGAATGGATGGTGCGCACCGGGCGCTTACAGTCGCGCTGGCGGTTCGTGTTTCCTCTGCTGTGCGCGTTCGGCGGAACGATCCTGCTGACCCATTCCCACGCGATGTTCAACCTAAAATCCGAATTCCTCACGGAGGTGACGCACGCCCCGCTCGGGATCTTTGCCGTAATCTCGGGGTGGGGACGCTGGTTGGAACTCAGGCTGCCGCGCGAGGATCAGCGCCTTCCCGGCTGGATTTGGTCGACGGCCTTCGTGATGATCGGCCTCACGCTACTCTTCTATCGGGAAACCTAGCCGGTGTTGCGGAGGGCATGCTCCGCAGGCGGGTAGTTCTCAGTTTGAATTCCGGCGGTCGGCCACTTCCGGTCACACGAAAAATGTGACCCACGACCTGCCGCAGCGTGAACTCGATGGACGGCTCGCGCCTGAAAGCGGCCAGTCAAATGCTGACAGATTGCCGATCGTCACAGGCGACCACCGGACCTTTTGTAGCCATTCACCGATAGTCGAGCGGCGCTAACTCAAGCGACATCAGAACGACCTCACAAGGGCAAAGCGCCGCTACATCTCAGCTAACATCCGGAGGCTTAAGTTAGGCGTCGACCTCGAGACCAACGACACGCCAAGGCACGCTCAGCGATGTGACTCACACGGCGGCCGGTCTCGCCGATGAAGGCGACGGGAACGCCACATTCCCAGAGGTCCCGCTCAAAGACCCCGCCGGCAGAGCCACGCAGGATTTTCATGCCGTCCGCTCCCGGCACGCCCGATGGAGTTGCCCGTTCGGCGTTTGAGCGGGGCATCGAGACCTCCCAGAATATGCCCCGCTGGATCATCAGCAGGTGATCGGGAAGGCACGCCCTAAACCAGCGCACCTGGTCGTTGAACCTGAGCGGGAAACGCGGCGCCGGGCAGCGAAACGCCACCTTCCATCCCTGCCAGTCGAAGTATTCCGCCAGCCAGGCGTGGCGTTCGTGCAGCCGCGCCACCAGACGGTGGGTCGACGCCTTGCGGCAATAGCCGAGATAGGAATTCAACCATTGGCGCACCTCAAACAGGAGCGGCCACTGCCAGGGGAACAC
>JBOIDH010000126.1:0-6538 GCA_050740495.1 Gammaproteobacteria bacterium
CTCGCTTGCTCCACGCGCCGGTTCGCGTCGTTTACAGCGGCCGCCAGGAGATCCTCAAGCATCTCCTTTTCTTCGTTGAGCAAGGCGGGATCGAGCGTGACCCTGCGCACGTCATGGCGTCCGGTCATGACCACTTTCACCATTCCCCCGCCGGATTCCCCGGTGATCTCGACGTTGGCGAGATCCTCTTGGGCGCGCTTGAAATCCTCCTGCATTTGCTGGGCTTGTTTTAGTAGGTTACCGAAACCGCCTTTCATCTAGAGCCTCCTTAAATTTAGTCCCGGCGATGCCGCGGGGACCTTTGCAATGGGTTTTCCACGGGCGCGGGATCGCGCCCCCGGGCCGGATACACCGTGACGGCAGGTTCATCGGCGTAGCGTATCGAATCTGTCAGTTTGCCCTGATCGTCGCCACATCGACCTCCGCGCCGAAAGCCTCTCGCAGGGCTTGGACATTGGGATCGTTTTCGAGCGCTTGTCGCGCCTGCGCGCGCCGCTCGTGGGCCGCTTGCGCCTTGAGGTCCGCCGGGCTCGCCCGCCCGGCGAGATCAGCGACGGAAATTCGTAAGCGGCTACCGCGCCCGTAGTGGTTTTGCAGCGCCTCGGCTAATCTCGATTGGATTTTATCATTAACCAGATGGCGTGCTTGCGGGGGCGCGACTAAGTGCAGGTCGGGTCCCAGCTTATCGGCCGGTACGCACTGCATCGCGAGCTCTCTCACCAAGCCGGAGAGAGCAAGTTCATCGATTAATTGTTGCCAGGCACCGGCGTCCGCGCTTGCTGTTGCCGGCGCTGTTACGATCGGTGTCTCAGCGGGCGCTGGAGTGAGTGTCTCGCTTCGGGCGCGCGGTTTCTCATCGCTGCCATCTTCGCGGGAGAAAGCGAGCATACGCAGCATCACCATCTCAAAACCCCGCCTGGGGTTGGGCGTGAACGCCAGATCGCGCCGCCCGATGAGCGCCGTCTGGTAGAATAGCTGACAATCCTCGGGCGTCAAGCGCGTTGCCAGCACCCGGACCGCTTGGTCTTCGTCATCCGCGCCGGCCTCGCCATCCGGAAGCATCTGACTCACCGCGATGCGGTGCAATATTCCAAGCACCTCCGCCAGGACTTGTTCGAAATCGGGCGTTAAGGCGGCCAACTGGTCAATCTGCAGAAGTAAGCCCTGGGCATCTTGATTCGCGAGAGTCTGCAACAAGCTAACTACTTGCCGGCGATCGACGGTTCCTAACATCCGGCCGACATCGGCCGCCAGCAGGCTTCCGCCGCCGTAAGCGATCGCCTGATCCAGCAAGCTCAACGCATCGCGCAGGCTGCCATCGGCCGCCTCGGCGATCATCCGGCGTGAAGCCGTGTCACTCGACACGTTCTCATCCTTCAGAATGCGCTCCAACTGATGCTCCAGGATCTCCTGGGGGATGCGTTTGAGGTTGAATTGCAAGCAGCGGGACAGGATCGTGACCGGGAGCTTCTTCGGCTCGGTGGTCGCCAGCAGAAACTTCACATGCGGCGGCGGCTCTTCAAGTGTCTTCAGTAAGGCGTTAAAGCTGTGGTTGGAAAACATATGAACCTCGTCCACGAGGTACACCTTGAAGCGTCCCCGCGTGGGAGCGTAGGGGACGTTTTCCAGCAATTCGCGGGTCTCGTCGACGCGCGTGCGCGAGGCGGCATCCACTTCGATTAAATCGAAAAAACGCCCCTCATCGATCTCGGTACAGGAGGTACAGGCGCCGCACGGCTGGGAGCTTACGCCCGCTTCGCAGTTGAGGGCCTTGGCCACAATACGCGCGACGGTGGTTTTGCCGATGCCGCGCGTCCCGGTGAAAAGGTAGGCGTGGTGGATGCGGCCCGAATTCAGAGCGTTGGTCAACGCCCGCACGACATGTTCCTGGCCGACCAGCTCCTCGAATTGCCGCGGCCGCCATTTGCGCGCGAGTACCCGATAACTCATACGCCTCTCACGGCGCCGCTAGCCTCCGTAATACGGGCGCAACGCGTTGCCTGAACTGGGGGGCGCCAAGCTTTTTAGGGTGGCGGCCCGTGCCGGCCACGCCCCAGCACCCGCTCCGCTGCTGCCGCTGCTCCCTCTCGGGCCTGACGGGGTTCACAACCTCGCGTCGCGGGGGTACCGGCACGCGCCACCATGCTCTCGCTATCATGCAGTCTGCAAAAGTTCCTGGTAGAGTAAGATTGGCGGAGAGGGTGGGATTCGAACCCACGGTACACCTTTTGGGCATACACACACTTTCCAGGCGTGCTCCTTCGACCGCTCGGACACCTCTCCGGCTAAGCTCGTTTCAATGTGCAAGCGACAATTTTTACGATGTGGGGTTTTTAGGCCCCGCTCTAGGAACGCAGCGAGCGCCTGTCGCCCCGATCGAAAAGCGTTCTTGCCTCAGGGTAAACCAGAACCTCGGGCAGCGCAATTCGCAGGGACGGCCCGGCGGGCGCGGCCGAAAAGCGTGAGCTAAATAACATAATTTGGCGTTCGATCATTGTATCACTAGCACCCAGCCTAATATGTCCGTCCCTGGCCCCGGTTTCGCCGCACAGTGAGGTTTTGTGAACCAGGCGCCGATATTCTTCAAAATCATTGGGTAATCCCTTGAAGCTACGAGCGAAGATCCTCCTGACACTGCTGCCTTTAGTCGTCGCGCCGCTGGCCCTCCTAGCAGCAATTACGGCCAAGGAGTTGGAGCAGGCGAGGGAGCAGGCAATCGCGGCGCGCCTGCTCGGGCCTATCGAGACGGTGGCGTCACGCTTCCAGTGGCTTATGCGCGGGGTGCGCGGCGACCTCACGGCGCTGGCTCGTCTTCACAACGACGCCGCGGAGAGCGGACCACAAACGCTGTATTCAGAAATCCAACGATCGTTTCGCCTCACTCAACATACCCGAGCCGGCTACCTCGATCTCATGCTCATCAGCGAAAAAGGCGGGGTGCAGGTGCGTTCTCATCAAGAGCCGGAGGGCAAACGGTATACCTCTCAGCCGGCAATCGCCGCCATGCTGAGGCACGAGGCGGACGAATTCAGTACGCTGATATCCGTCGATAATAAAACAAAGCGGGCATTGTGGATTTCAAAACGCATTGCGATTAGCAACCGTAATCGACCCGTTACGAGCCTGTCCCCGGGCTATTTCGTGGTGGTGGTCAGTCTGGATAGGCTGGGCGAAATCGCCGTGGATGACCCGCTGCGCGCGTCTTCGCGGCTACTCATCACCGACGGGTCCGGCCATGCCCTGTTGCAAGTCCCACGGGCGAGCCCGACCCTGTTAGGCACTATTGAGGCCTCTGAGCTGCGACGCATAGCCTCGCGGCGGGAGAGGATCAGCGTCAAGGAAGAGGGGCAAGCGTGGTGGTTCACGGGCCATCAGTTGCACGCTGAATTGCTCGCGTTCGTTGGCCTTCCCGAGGCGGCGCTCGAATCCTCGCTACCGGCGTTTGCTCCGCGGGCTATGCTGCTTGGATTGGCGTCGATCGCGGTCTTTATCGTGCTTGGTTCGATGGTGCTGCGAGCCTTGCTTACACGTCCAGTGGAGGCGCTCAAACAAGCCGCCGAACAGCTTGGCCAAGGGAGTCAACCGGTTGCGATTGATGTTCGCACCAAGGATGAGCTCGGTGAGATCGCGGAGTTAATCGACAACGTGGGCCGGGATTTGAAGCAATCGGGCGAGAAAATTCGTTACTTCGCGTATCACGATAGCCTCACGCGTTTGCCGAACCGGCGCTTGTTCAGCGAATACCTGAAACACGCCCTGGCCCACGCGCGCCGTCGCGAACAATCGCTGGCGTTATTGTTTCTAGACCTCGATGACTTCAAACGCGTCAACGACATGCTTGGTCATCAAGCCGGCGATGTGGTGCTGCGCGAGCTTTCCGGGCGGCTGCTAAACTGCGTGCGCGCGGACGATTACGTCGGCCGGCAGTTCCCGAACCCAGCCGAGGGCCAGACCGTGGCGCGCTTAGGCGGAGACGAATTCACTATCTTGTTACCGAGCATCAGTCTTCCTATCGAGGCCGCGACGGTCGCCGAGCGCGTGATCAAGGCCGTGGAAACACCATTTCTTCACGGCAATACCGAGTTACATGTCGGGGCCAGCATCGGAATCACCATTTATCCGAATGACGGCATGGACGCCGATACGCTGATCAAGAATGCCGACATGGCGATGTACCATGCCAAAGAGCTAGGGAAGAATACCTATCAATTCTACCGCGAGGCCATGAACGTTGCGGCCGTCAAGCGCCATGCGCTTGAAAACGCATTACGGAAAGCCGTCGAACGGAATGAGTTGCAATTGGTTTATCAACCGCAGATGGAACTGAAGAGTGGACGGATTGTAGCCGCCGAGGCGCTGTTGCGATGGCATCATCCGCACGAGGGCTTGATCGGGCCGGAACGTTTCATACCCTTAGCCGAAGAGACCGGGCTCATCGCTCCGATCGGCGAATGGATCATCCACCACGCTTGCCGGCAAGCCGGCGCTTGGCGGGCGGCCGGTCATCGCGGATTGACTGTCGCCATCAATGTATCGGGCGTGCAATTCATCCGCCAAGATCTTGTGGGCTTGCTTCAATCCGCCTTAAACGAATCGGGACTGCCTCCCGAAGCGGTCGAGATAGAGCTCACGGAGACCTCAATACTCCGCGCCGAACAGTCTATCTTCAAGACCCTGCCGGCGCTCAAGGAGTTGGGTATCCAAGTGGTTCTCGACGACTTTGGCACCGGCCGTTCGTCACTAAGTTACCTCAGGCAACTGCCTGTCGATAAGCTCAAGATTGATACCGGTTTCGTTCGTCACATCACCGTGGATCCGAAAGACGCCGCCATCGTTTCAGCCATACTGGCCATGGCCGAGAATCTCAAAATCCCGGTGGTGGCCGAGGGCGTAGAAACCAACGCACAGGTCGAATTCCTCCGGCGAAGAAGCTGTTCCTATATTCAGGGATATATCATCAGCCGGCCCGTACCCGGCGATGTCCTACCGTCGATGCTTGCCCAGGCCGCGGTCAGGGCGTAAATCCTTATTGGCAAACGGCAGCATGTGAGGCCCCCCTCACCCGCGCCCTTCGCCAGGGACGCGCTTTGATAGGAGATCATCATCGAGCGGACGCGATCTACGCCCGCCCCATGCTCCCGAAGTGCGTTCTCAAGACACCGACGACGATCCCCTCGATGACCAGGGAGTCCTCACGCATATCGACCTCGATGGGCGTGAACTCTGGGTTCTCGGGGAGAAGCCGTACCTGGTTACCGCGGCGGCGGAAGCGTTTGACGGTAATCTCCTCTCCCAGACGGGCCACGACGATCTGCCCGCTCGCGGCCTCGGGTGTGGCATGAACGGCTAAGAGATCGCCGTTCTGAATCCCGGCGCCCCGCATGCTCAACCCTCGCACCCGCAGGAAGAAATCGGCCGCGGGATCGAATATGTCCGGGTCTATGGCGTAGTGGCTTTCGATGTTTTCGTCGGCGAGGAGGGGGACACCCGCGGCAACCCGGCTCACAACCGGGATCCCGGCCGGTCCTTGGGTTAACACCTGTATGCCGCGAGAGGCCCCTGGTAGAAGCCGGATCGCGCCCTTGCGCTCGAGCGCTCTGAGGTGGTCCTCGGCGGCATTAGGAGAGCGAAAACCAAGCTTGCCTGCGATTTCGGCGCGCGTGGGTGGAAACCCTTTAGAGTCCATAAACCTGCGGATCATCTTAAGGATTTGGGCTTGACGTGACGTAAGTTTTTCCATAGTAATATCGTTTGACTGTCTTAAAACACAGCCTATTTTAGCCGCTATCGGCAGGAAAGCAAGCCCATCCGCGCCTGGATATAAAAATATTTGCATATTGTTCCAGGGCAAGGCTTTTGAAACACTGTCCTTCTATCCGCTAAGTTGTTATTTATACATGAGTTTGTAAATTGAATCACAAGCTATGCTGCGGGCCGGCGCAGGGTCACGAATTCCTCCGCCAGCGTGGGGTGTATGCCCAAGGTAGCGTCGAACACTGCCTTGGTGGCGCCGGCCTTGAGAGCGATGGCGATGCCTTGGATCACTTCGGCCGCCTCCGGCCCCACCATATGGGCGCCGGCCACCCGATCGCTGGACGCCGCGACGATGAGCTTCAAGAAAGCCCGCTCGTCACGCCCGGAGAGGGTGTATTTCAGGGGCGTAAAACGCGCCTTATAGACCTTGATCTGATCGAAACGCGCGCGGGCGCTCGCCTCCGTGAGGCCGACGGTGGCGAGCTCCGGCTGACTGAACACGGCCGTCGGGATATTGTCGTAATCGACTCCGTGCGCTGCGTTTCCGAAGAGACAATGGCTCACCGCCATGCCCTCGGCGATGGCTAGCGGCGTCAATCGGACGCGATCAATGACATCGCCGATGGCATAAACCGATGGAACCGAGGATCGATACTCATCGTCTACCGCGATTGCGCCGCTTTCGGTCCGGGCGATGCCCAGGGCGTCGAGACCAAGTCCGCTTACCTGCGGGACCCGTCCGATCGCATACATCACAAGATCCGCTTCGAGGTCCTCGCCGGTG
>JBOIDH010000127.1:0-6530 GCA_050740495.1 Gammaproteobacteria bacterium
GCCTTGTACCATGGCCAGTCGCTTGCGGCCCGCGATCCGGCAGTACGGGAGACGATGGCAAAATCGGCCAGCGAAGAAAACGATCACCTCTATTGGTGCGAAGAGCGCTTGCGTGAGCTTGGGGGACGCACGAGCTTCCTGAATCCGTTTTGGTATTTTTGGTCCTTTATGATCGGCGCCACCGCCGGTGTCGCGGGTGACCGGTGGAGCCTCGGATTCATCGCCGAGACCGAGCGCCAGGTCGTTCGGCACTTGGAAGAGCACCTGAACGATTTGCCGCCCGACGACGCCCGCAGCCGCGCGATCCTGCAGCGGATGAAAAGGGATGAAGCACACCATGCCACGGTCGCTATCGAGACGGGGGCCGCGGATCTGCCTGAAGTCATAAAAATGCTCATGACGGCTGCCTCGAAGGTGATGACGACCACGGCCTATTGGCTCTAAACCTAGCGAAGGATTTCCCCTTAGTCGGGCTGCACGTATTGCCTCCGCTTTATCAAGAAAGCGGGAGCGTCGCCCTTGAAATACCCAAGAGCGGCCATATATCTATACCAAGCCGTGATAACACGGGTATTGACAGCCTAAAGGAGAAAGATTATGGAAGTGACACGTTATGAGCCTTGGAGCGTATTGAACCAAGTTCAAAATGAGATGAGTCGTTTGTTCGAGTCGCGCTTCGGAAGTATCCACAACGCCGACAACACGAGTGTGGTCACCAGCAATTGGACGCCGACCGTGGATATCAAGGAAGAGGATACGCGGTTCGTACTCTACGCCGATTTGCCGGGGATCGATCCGAAAGATATCGAAATCACGATGGACAATGGGGTGCTATCGGTAAAAGGTCAGCGCGTATTGGACAATGAGGAGGCACGCGCGGGTTACAAGCGTGTGGAGCGAGCCTACGGGACGTTCTACCGCCGCTTTAGCCTGCCGGACACCGCGGATGCCGAGCGCATTGAGGCGACCGGCCGGAATGGTGTGCTTGAAATCGTGATCCCGAAGCACGAACGCGTGCAGCCTCGTAAGATTGCGGTCCACAACTAAGTCGCCTTCGTTGAATGATGGGCGGGGCTTTGCCCCGCCCCTATTCTGATCGCCGGCGCTGCTTCGAGCGCGGCGCGCGCACGCTGAAAAACCTGGTGAAACATCTCGCGGGTGAGACGCCTGGTAAAGGTGTTTTGCTGGCTCGGGTGGTAGGAGCAGATGAGCGTCAAGCCCTCGATGCCGTAGCAGTGAGCATGGCCGAATGCCGGCACGGGTGATGGTAACGGAAGCCTCAGCGCTCGGCGGGCGCTGAGATAAGCGTTGAACGCGCTGCGGCCGAGCACGATGACCGCGCGTAAGTGTTCCAGCCGTTGCAGTTCCTGCAACAAGTACGGCCGGCAGGCGGTGAATTCTTCGCCCAGGGGTTTGTTTGCGGGCGGCGCGCAGTGAATAGCGGCCGTGATGTAACAGTCGCGCAGAGCGAGGCCGTCGTTGGCGTGCGTTGAGGCCGGCCGATTGGCGAAGCCCGCACGGTGAAGCGCTTCAAAGAGCCAATCGCCGCTGCGATCGCCGGTGAACATGCGTCCAGTCCTATTACCACCGTGTGCGGCCGGGGCGAGTCCAATGACCAAGAGGCGCGCGTCCGGATCACCGAAGCTCGGTACCGGCCGGCCCCAGTAATCGTTTGTTTGGAAGCGCTTGATTTTGGTGCGCGCGATCCCCTCGCGGTAGGCGACGAGGCGCGGACAGCGCCGGCACTCGATCAAGCGCTGCTTAAACTGTAGGTGCCACGCCGAGTCTGACATGGTAGGCCGCCATGCTGTTTATACTATCACGAGCTTACGCGGGAGAGCTGAATCAGCGGCGGCGTGAGCTTGCGATCGGTATCGGTCATCGCCAAGGCATTGTGTTTACAAACTCGGGAGTTATAAGGACAAATTGCAAAGTGCTATACTTGGCGGTAATCGCGGCACGATCCGGTTAGGTGCGAGAACATGAAGAACCGAACAGCATGCGTTATTTTGTCCGGCGCACTATGCGTCGTCATACCGGCGCAGGCGCGTATGTACCAATGGATCAACCCAAGCTCGGGGACTACGCAACTTTCCGGGAACCCCCCCACCTGGTATCGGAGTCCCCAAGGTGGGCCGCGTGTACTTGTCTTTGAGAGAGGCAAGGCCATCGATGACACTGCCATCGTTGTGCCGGAAGGTACGCGGGATGAGCTTCGAAGCCAAGCATTTCAAGCGCGGGAGTCTCCGCGCGCCGCCACGACTGCCCTTGAGGTTTCGTCTGAGGGAGAGGCCGAGACCGTGGCGGCCGATTCAACCGCCGCCGAGGCTGGGAGTTCAGAACAGGACACCGTTGCACGAAAATCGGCGTCGGGTGATCTCACGGAGGTGGACGCCGATACAATAGGGCGTTTGAAAGACATCATCTCAGCCTGGGACCGTATGAAATTGGAGCAGGCGAAAGAACTCATTCGCGGCGCGGCTCCGAACGAACCGAATACGCTGCCGCAAGCGCGCTAAGCGCTGCGCTTAGCTGCGGTAGATCGCATCATGGGTGGGTTCGGCGTAAGCCACCGTCGCGGTTAGGGTGAGTGTGGCCGGTCGCGGCGCGCCTTGGCGCGGCGGCAGCCACGGCGTCCGTCCTGAGCCTTGATGTGGCGGCGCGCGGGCTTGTGAACGCCTACTTGTCACTGAAGCGCGAGCTTTATTGTAACCCGCTTTAAACCATCGGGGTTGTAACGGAAGTATGGGGTTAGCGGGACCGATTGCGGTACAATCTCAAATTCATAAACGAACAAGAGGGAAAAGCTAGAAGGCCGTGTTACACGCATCCGTGGCGCCATTTGCACGGAAGTTGGCCAATAAGCGACCAAGGGGACCCGGAGCGGGCTCATTTCACTCGGTTCCGGGTCGGGTCTCGGTCCCGGGCCATTGGTTGAACGTATGCGGGAGGCCGCTTATTTTATAAACGGCGGTAACGGGTCCCGTGGGATAGGTCGACTAGGATTCGGTACGAACAACGCCACTGACTCGGGAAACCGGTGAGGCGGGAGATTAGGCATCATGAAGCGTATACGACTTGTTGTCTCTTTGATCTGTTTCGCGTGGTGCGCGTTAGCACTCGCGGCCGTCGCTAAAGACGCTGAAGAGCTAGTGAAACGCACGGCGGACCAGGTCACGGCGCGGGTAAAAAACGAGCGTGCCGTATTGCGCAAGGATTCGGTGCGATTGCACCAGCTTGTCGATGAACTAATCATTCCGCACTTTGACTTTGCGCGTATGTCCCAGTGGGTGCTGGGCAAGCATTGGCGCGGCGCCGATGCGGCGCAGCGCTCGCGTTTCGTAGAGGAGTTTCGCAAATTGCTGGTGAAGACCTATGCAACGGCGCTCCTCGAGTATGCCGATCGTGAAACACGCTATTTCCCGGTGCGGGCGGAATCGGATGCCACGCTGGTTACCGTGCGCACTGAAATAGAACAGCCTGGCAGCGCTGTAGTTCCCATTCATTACCGCATGCATGTCAAAGACAATGTATGGAAAGTATTCGACGTTTCTGTGGACGGGGTAAGCTTGGTGGCGACCTACCGCGCATCGTTCGCCTCCGAGATCCGTAAATCGGGGATCGATAGCCTCATCAAGAGTCTTGAAACGAAGAACGAAAAAAAGTAACTCCAACCACGGGATAGCGCTCGCTCACGAGGCTAAAGGAAGTTGGTCCCTGGCGGGAGACGTGGACATCGGGACGGTTCCAAGCATCCTCGATCGAGGCGCCGGGATGTTTACCAATTCTTCGGTCGTCGTGGACTTAAAAGCGGTGGCAAGGATCGACAGCGCCGGGCTTGCGCTGTTAGTCCATTGGGCCCGGGAAGGCCATCGGCACAAGGTAGCGATTCGATTTCAAAACATCCCGGCCCGCATGCTGGCGATTGCAAAGATCTGCGGGGTGGATAAGGTATTGCCCGCCGAGGCGTTCTGTGAGGCCGAATTACGCGGTCGGGACACCGTACGCATAATTGCAACGTGACGCCACAACAAATCAAAGCGCTTATCGAGTCGGCGATCCCTCACACGGAAGCGATCGTGGACGGTGACGGCCGGCACTTTCAGGCGTGCATCATCAGTCCAGCCTTCGGAGGTCTCGCGGCGCTGCAGCGCCACCGCATGGTGTATGCCGGTCTCGGGACCAAAATGGAAACCGAGATCCACGCATTATCGATGCGCACTTACACACCCGAGGAGTGGGCAGCCTCGAGGCCGCCGTAGTGTCGGGCGTCTCACGCTGCCGTCTCGGTTGAATGGGGACGTCACGATGCGCGCTAACAGCGAGCACATCCCAAGCGCCATGCGCTGACATGGATAAGCTCATTATCACGGGAGGCGTGCCGCTGCAAGGAGAGATCCGCGTCTCGGGCGCGAAGAACGCCGCGCTTCCTATCCTTGCGGCGACCTTGCTCGCGGACAGCCCCGTCACGGTGGGAAATGTTCCCCACCTCCGCGACATCACCACGACCATGGAGTTACTGGGCCGCATGGGGATCGAGCTCATGGTCGATGAGCACATGAACATCGAGGTGGATGCCACCACCATCAAGGAGTTTTTCGCTCCTTATGAACTGGTCCGCACCATGCGTTCATCAATTTTGGTCCTGGGGCCGCTGCTGACGCGCTACGGCCGCGCGGATGTCTCCTTGCCGGGCGGTTGCGCGATCGGCTCTCGGCCTGTCAACATGCACCTTCACGGCTTGAGCGCCATGGGAGCGCAGATCTCGGTGGAAGGCGGCTATGTCCGTGCCAGCGCTGAACGCCTCAAGGGCGTGCACCTCATGCTGGACATGGTGACGGTGACCGGCACCGAAAATCTGATGATGGCGGCGACGCTGGCGCAGGGGACCACCGTGATCGGTAACGCGGCGCGCGAGCCGGAGGTGGTGGACTTAGCGAACTGTCTCATCGGAATGGGCGCCAGGATTGACGGCGCAGGCACCGATACCATTGTCATAGAAGGTGTGGAAAGACTCCATGGCACCAAGCACAATATCATGCCTGACCGCATCGAAACGGGCACCTACCTCGCTGCGGCGGCGATGACGGGAGGGCAGGTGAAACTGAAAAACACCTGCCCGCATTTGCTCGAAGCCGTGTTGACGAAATTGGCCGAGGCCGGGGCGGAAATCGGGACCGGCCCCGATTGGATAACGCTTGGCATGGCCAACGGGAAACCAAAAGCTGTCGATATATACACATCACCGTATCCAGGCTTTCCGACGGACATGCAGGCGCAGTTTACGGCAATGAATTGCATTGCCGAAGGCACCGCGACCATCACGGAGTCGGTATTCGAGAATCGTTTCATGCACGTGCTGGAGCTCCAACGCATGGGTGCGAACATCCGCTTGGAGGGCAATACCGCGATTACCTGCGGCGTTAAGGGGCTCGCGAGCGCGCCCGTCATGGCAACCGATCTGCGGGCTTCCGCGAGTCTCGTGCTTGCCGGTTTGGTGGCCCGGGGAGAAACCGTAGTGGACCGGATCTACCACATAGACAGAGGCTACGAGACCATCGAGGAGAAGCTAGCTCAACTCGGGGCTCGCATCCGTCGCGTACCGAATTAGGAAGCGGTGGCACGTCCAGTGGTTGAAATGAGGCCTCAAGCAGGGCGCGTTCGGGGCGTCGATCGGGGATCGACGTTGACCATCGCGGTGTCGAAGGGCCGCATCCTCTCGGAGTTCCGCATTCTTCTCTATTGCATGGGAATCAAGCCCGCCGAGGACCCGGAGACCTCGCGCAGTCTCGTGATCCCATTCAAGGATCGGGGGCTACGCCTGGTGATCGTCCGCGCCGCGGACGTGCCCACGTACGTCGAGTACGGCGCTGCCGATCTCGGCGTCGCCGGAAAGGACGTGTTGCTGGAATACCGGGGCGAGGGATTCTATGAGCCGCTGGATCTCGATATCGCACGCTGCAAGCTCGTGGTCGCGGGGAAGGCCGAACCTCTGCCGCGCGCCGGACGGCTGCGAGTCGCGACGAAATACGTGCAGACGACGCGCCGGCATTTCGCGCAGAAGGGAGACCAGGTCGAGGTTATACATCTTTACGGATCGATGGAGCTCGCGCCCTTGGTTGGATTGGCCGACTGCATCGTGGACCTAATCGATACCGGCAACACGCTCAAGGCAAACGGATTGGTGGTGCTGGAGACGATTGCGGAGATCAGTGCGCGGCTGATAATCAACAAAGCCGCGATGAAGGTGAAAAACACCGCGGTGAAGGCGCTCATCGCGGAGCTCGCGGAGGCGGTGGATAAGACCGCGACGGATCGCAAGCTGGCCCTATGAGTGAGCGCTAGCGAGTCTTGCTAATGAAAATTCGACGCCTAGACACGGCAGACCCGCAGTTTGATGATGAGCTTAGCGCGCTCTTAGGCCACGGTAGTTCAGCCGACCGCGAGATCGTCGAGCGCGTACGCGCGATCGTCGACGATGTGCGCCGGCGTGGCGATGCCGCGCTCATCGAATACACCGTGAAATTCGA
>JBOIDH010000128.1:0-6524 GCA_050740495.1 Gammaproteobacteria bacterium
AGCTCGATGCTCTCGATCGGTCCCAACCCAGTGCGGTCTCATCGAAGGCGATCACCCCGCTTCGACATGCAAACGAGCTGGTGCTGGTAAAACAAGACGATTTTGAGGACTTTCTGTCGCTGAGCGAGGCGATCGCGCGGGTCGAGCTGCGCTTTAAGGATGCCCTTTACCGGCTACAGAGAAGATTCTCATTTCTGTCTCGGTCGGAGATCGATAGAACGACGAATCCGATCGGCCCGGCAGCCCTATGCAACCTCCTTGGCGATGCACTGCATAACCTCGATTTTACTACCCGGCAGCGCCAAGCGACCTATCCGGCGGTGGGCGTATCGCTGCTTGAGAATATAGGGGATTTATATCAACGGGTGAATGAATGTTTGAAAAAACTCAATGTGCTGCCCAGCCTCGACGGTGCGCCCGTCGCGCGCCCGATCGTCCAACGCGAATCACCGCTCATGCGGGAAACTCCGGTCCCGGCGGGGGTCCACGATTCGCGTGTCACGCATTCGGATCCGAGGGCTACAGTGGGAGGGCGGGTGCATTCCGTAATGCCGCCAGCAGGTCAGGCAACTCTGGTAACACCTAACCCTAGTCGGCGTGGCCCGGTCGGTAAGATACTGCAACTCCGGCAGTGGATGGGACAAGGTGCCGTTAGCGCCTACCCGCCGGGCAGTCAGGATCCCGGTCGCCAGCATCAAGGACACGGCGGTTCTCCAGCGCCCGCGGGACCCGAAGCGTATTACAACGCTTCCGATTTGATCGCCGCATTACCCACGGTAGAACGGGAATTAACCCTGTCCGCGGCTGGGGCGGGCCAGAGCCCGACCGTCAAGGCTGGGTTAGTCGCTGCTCTGGAAAGCCGGATCGAGGCCGGCGCGGACCGGCGTTCAATACACCCGGACGATGAGTATGTGCTCGACGTTGTGAGTCGCCTCACCACCTCGATCGGCGGTGATGCAGCGGCAACCAATGGTAACCCAACCTGGCTTCAGCGCTTGGCGGTACCCCTTCACAAGCTCGCCTTGTCCGAGCCGGAGTTCTTGAGCGATCCTTCCCATCCGGTTTGTCGGTTTGTCAACGAGCTGGCCCGATTACAACACGCGTTACCGAAAAGCGGGGATCATCAGCAAAGATTAGGTGAGGTGATCGAACATCTCGCTGCGAGAATCGACGGTGGCGATTACGATAACGCGGCTGCAATACGAGAAGCCTTGGCTGACATACAAGCACTCGAAGCCCAGCGGGTTGGTGACTATGAGAACAACGTTACCCAAGTGATCGAGACGTGTAACAAGCAACAGGCATTCTTGCAGTCACGCGTTGTACAGGGCATCGCTAGTAAGCGAACCGAGGCGAAGACAGACGGCGTGCGCCCCGCCTTTCCCAAGGAATGGTCGATTTGGTTGGAGCGCGCGAAGCAGTTCAGGGTTGGGCAGGCGTTTCAATTCCGCGGCCGCCATGGATCGAGCCAGCGCCGTTACCTCGCTTGGATCGGTGAGAACCATAGTCTTTACGTTTTCGCGGACAAAGAGGGAAATAAAGCGGCATCACTTACGCTGCACGAGTTAGCCATGCAGTTACGCCGTGGCGCGATCAAACTGGCCGGTTCCACCGAGGTCACGGCGATCGATCAGGCGCTTCGCGCTGCGACTTATTCCGTCTTTCATGACATCCATCATGCCGCCTGTCATGACCGGACCACCGACCTTGAAAACCGGCAGGCATTTATCCACCGGTTGAGTGCCGTAATGGCGCGCTCGGAAGGCGTCTCGGGCTTGCTCGGTCACGTGCAATTGAAGGCGCCGCCGGAAGCAAACGGGCGCATGGACCCTCAGCGCTTCGATGAAATCCTCAAGCAATCAAGCACGCTCTTGCGGCAGTCGCTGCCGGCCCCGGGAACGTTGGCACGCCTTGACAGGACCAGCCTCGCATGGGTATTGCCGGCCGGGGATCCCACCCAGGGGGAAGCAATAGCCCATGCTCAACACGAAGCCTTGTCGAATGTGTCCATCGAACGGACGGGGGCGCATTCGAAATTGCGGGTCCATATCGGCGTCGTCGCGTTCGGGCCTCATTGGGGGACGGCGGAAGAGCACCTCAACCGCACGCGCTCGTTAGCGGAGCAGGTAGATGCGGCTGGGGGATACAAGCTCGACCTGTCAGGAGGCGGGACATCGAGCAGACGCGAGGAAGGACTTGACTGGGAAACCCACCTCGATCACGCGCTGTCGAATGAATCAATCATTCCCTATGCGCAACGGGTCACGGCCCTGCAGGCGGCGGAACACCTGGCGCCACTTTATCGGATCGTCCCGCGCTTTTTATGCGCGGAGGAGGTCATCGCGGTTCCGCTTGAATACGAAGCGCCCGGCTTGGCCCCTAAGGTTCGCATCCTGGAGCACTTGCTCTTACGAGAAAGCATTCAGTGGATGGGGGCTCATCGCAACCCTGCCGCGCAGACGGGCGCGTATGTCTTTAGACTGTCAAGCGATTCATTGAAGGATGCGGGGCTACTCGAATATGTACTGAATCTACTGACGGAACATCCGGTGCCGCCCGGTAAGGTTTGCTTTGAAGCCACCGAGGACACGGTCCTCGCGAATGCGGAACCGGTACACCATTTTATCCGCACCGTGCATGAATTCGGCTGCCGATTCTCCTTGGCATGCCTGGGTCAGAATACTGTGAAGCATGCGCTTCTTGGTGATCTTCCGGTCGACTTTCTCGCAATCAGCGGGACCTTCGTCAGCGACATGACGCATAACTTAAAGGCGCACGCCGTAGTCCAATCGGCGCATGAGCTGGGCCGATTATTCGGCGCGAAGACCGTGGCCGAAGGCGCCGAGGGGAAGGAGGCCCTCACCGCGCTCCGCAACATCGGGGTGGATTACGCCGTTGAGTTGACGCCAACAGCGCTGCATTTGTCGGAGCGTTAATACTAATGTCAGCCTTGCCGGCGAAGATCGGTAAGTACCAAATCACAGGGATCGCGGGCCAGGGCGCCATGGCCACGGTGTACGTCGCTTATGATCCCGTCATTGACCGCACGGTTGCGATTAAGGTAAGTAAAATACCGGCGACCCTCGAGGAAGATGTCGAGGCACGGCAACAGCAAAAGCTCTTCTTCAATGAAGCCCAGACCGCAGGTGCGCTCGATCACCCGAACATTCTCAGGATCTACGACGCGAATTACGAACAGGGCCTTTGTTATATCGCGATGGAGTACGTGGAGCAAGCGCGCACCCTGAAGACCTACACCGAATCGAGCACGCTGTTGCCCGTCGAGCAGGCAGTAAAACTGATACGCCAGTGTACCGATGCCTTGGTGTATGCCCACGGCAAAGGGGTCACCCATCGCGACATCAAACCCGCTAATATTATGCTGACTTCCAAAGACGTCGTTAAATTAGGCGATTTCGGCATCTCGCAGCGCGCTAATAGTGATCAAACGCAGGTCATGGGTTGGTTTGGATCCCCGCTCTATATGTCACCCGAGCAGGCGCGAGGGGGCGATCTCACAGGACAATCGGACATCTTTTCACTCGGGGTTGTGAGCTATCAGCTACTCACCGGAAAGACGCCGTTTGCCGCGCGAGATATACCGGTCGTGATCAATAACATACTAAAAAAAGATCCGGAGCCCGTCGAAGCGTTGCGGCCCGAGGTGCCCAAACGCTTGGCCGCCATCGTCAAACGCTGTTTACAGAAAGATCAGGCGCTTCGTTATCAACATGCGGTGGATCTCGGCGCCGAGCTAGAAACGCTTGCCAACGAGATCAACGATCCTCAGTTGGCGCTACCGCAGGAAGAGAAGGTCCGGATTGCCCGTTCCTTGAAGTTTTGCAAGACCCTCTCGGCGATGGAAGTAAGCGATCTCGTGAAGATCTCTGTCTGGGAGTCTTATTATCCGGGCGCATGCATTCTGCAGCAGGGCGCTATGGGAGCCGCCTTTCATATCCTCGTTTCCGGGGAGGTTGCAATCCAAAAAGACGGCAAGGACATCGCCGTACTAAGGGAAGGCGAATGTTTCGGTGAGATCGGCTATCTCACCGAGGGACGCCGTAGCGCGACGGTGGTCGCTACCCAAGCAGCCACGGTAATGAAGATCAGCGCTCCCGTTCGAGACTGGGCCTCGCTGCCCACGCAACTGCGGTTGGGCAAAGTGTTTCAGCAAGTTCTGATCGAGCGCTTGATCGAGTCCGGCAAGGCGCTCGCGAAGGCGTTACCTTAAAGCACCGGTAAAATCTATTCCCCGCAGTCTTGCCGCGGGGACCTTAGCGATGGGGTTTCCAAAGGGGAGAGGCGCAGCTCTCCCCTTTGGTCGCCCCACGGGGTTGCATACCCCGTGGTGGCGAAATCTAAATTGACTCGCGGTCAGACAGCGTTGGGCATCGCCGCCAGCGTGGACATTGTCGGCGTGACGGCGGAAAATATCCCGCACCGCGCGGCCGTCCGAAGGAAGCAATCGCCGTGCGCCACCCGAGCTTATTCGGTCGTCGGTCAAAATGGCGTATAAACACGTCGAGTTTCCGCAACAGGGTCAACGCCTATCCATCGAGAACGGCCGGCTCGTCATCCCGGATCATCCCATCCTCGCTTACGTCGAAGGTGACGGTATCGGTCCGGATATCATGCGAGCTTGTCTGCGGGTATGGGATGCGGCGATCGAGCAGGCCTACGGCGGCCAGCGCAAGGTCCATTGGATGGAACTCTACATGGGCGAAAAGGCCGCCGAGAAATACGACGGCAACGTCTTTCCCGACGAGGTGAAGGAGGCGTTACAGCAGATCATCGTGTCGATCAAAGGACCGCTCACCACACCCGTGGGGGGCGGATTTCGCTCGCTGAACGTGGCTCTGCGCCAGGACTTGGACCTCTATGCTTGCGTACGCCCGGTCCGCTATTACCCGGGGGTGCCTTCGCCTATGCGTCAGCCGGAATTCGTGGATGTGGTGATCTTTCGCGAAAATACCGAGGACGTTTACGCGGGGATCGAATATCAGGCCGGGAGCCCTGAGGCCAAACGCGTCGAGCGGTTCCTGAAGGATGAGATGGGGGCCGAATTCTTCGATGACTCCGGGATCGGCGTCAAGCCGATCAGTGCCTTTGGCAGCAAACGCCTAGTTCGTAAGGCGATCCAGTATTCCCTGGATCACGGCCGCGAGAGCGTCACGCTCGTACATAAAGGGAATATTCAGAAGTATACGGAAGGCGCGTTCCGCAACTGGGGCTATGAGGTTGCACGCGAGGAGTTCGGCGATCGGACCATCACCGAGGCCGATCTTTACAGCATCCACGGCGGTAAGCAACCCAAGGACAAGGTGGTCATCAAGGACCGGATCGCAGATATCATGTTTCAGCTGATGTTGCTTCGGCCGAACGAGTTCGACGTGATTGCGACCACGAACCTCAATGGCGACTATCTCTCCGACGCCATCGCCGCCGAGGTGGGCGGGGTGGGGATCGCCCCGGGCGCGAACATGGCCGACTTCGTGGCGGTGTTCGAGGCCACCCATGGCACGGCGCCTAAATACGCCAACCAGGATAAGGTCAACCCCGGCTCGCTCTTGTTCAGCGGCGTCATGATGTTCGAATACATCGGCTGGAACGAGGTGGCGGATCTCATTACCTTCGCGTATCCCGAAGTCATCCAGCGGAAAATCGTGACCTATGATTTCGCGCGCTTGATGGACGGCGCGACCGAAGTTTCCACGAGCCGATTCGCGGATGCGTTGATCGATGAGATCAAGGCGAAGGTCGATATCGAGGCGCGGCGCAGGGAGTGGTACGCGGCCGTTCAATCCGAGAGAGAAGAGCGCGAGGCGCGGCGCATGGCGGAGCCCTTCGTCGAAATGCGCGCCTCGGGACGCACGCCGCATACGGTGGCCGACATCATGAATCACATCAGGACCGTGAAGCCCGGGGTATTCGTCGATCAAGTGATGCACTTGATGCGCGAGCACGGCATCAGCAGCGTGGTCGTGGAACCCGGCAGCGACGGCCTGTGGGCAATCATGACCCAGCGGGATATCATCGGCCGGATTATTCACGCCAATCGTTCCCCGGCGCGAGTCAAGGTGGAGGAGATCGCTACCAAACCACTGGTTACCGTGCCTGTCGACATGTCCTTGCAAGAGTGCGCCTCCAGGATGGTGGAGTCGCATATTCGCCGTGTGGTCGTAGAACAGAGCGGTTTTCCCGTCGGTATCGTGAGCGATACGGATCTGTTCCGCATCGTGGATGAGCTCGGTTGGGAACCGGTGGTTTTGTAGCGCCATGGCGCGCCGCTCGATACAGCAGTTGTTCGCGGAGTTCTTGGGTGCAGTTCTCGGGTACGACCGGGTGACGGGATGGCCTCCACGGATACCCGCACCAATCTATGCTCAGCCACCGTCGTGAATCGCACTAAAATAACCACGACCCCTACTGTGTGTCCCTCAGTGGGTGGATATTTTTGCCAACCCTGCGAAAAGGATGATTCTGGAAGGTAGGTGACAGCGGCCGTACCGGCCAAAGCCGGAACG
>JBOIDH010000129.1:0-6502 GCA_050740495.1 Gammaproteobacteria bacterium
CTGCATACCGGTCGGTAACGCCGGTAACATCAGCGCCCATTGGATGGGCTATAAGGAATATGCCCGCGATGGCCTCGCGAAGACCTTGCCGCGGATGTGCGGCTACCAAGCGAGCGGCGCCGCGCCGTTTTTACGCGGACAGGCCGTCGATGATCCGGAAACGGTGGCGACCGCCATCCGCATCGGACACCCGCAATCCTGGGATCAGGCTTGGCAAGCGAATAAGGATTCCCAGGGATGGTTCGATGAGTTGAGCGATGAGGAGATCCTCGCGGCCCAAAAGCTCCTCGCGGAAAGAGAGGGCGTCTTCTGCGAACCCGCTTCGGCGGCCTCGGTCGGCGGAGCCTTGCGCGATCTCGCGAGCGCTAAGATCCCCGCCGGGAGCCTGGTCGTTTGCACGCTCACGGGCCACGGCCTCAAGGATCTCGACATCGCGATCCGGCAAAGCAGCGCCAGGCGCGTGAACGTCGATGCCACGCTCGCGGCGGTGGAGCGGGCGATTTTAGACAATATGGCTTAAGGGAACCCTAGTTTTAGAGGTTCCCTTAAGTTGATCAGTCTACCGGTGGCTGACGAGTCATTTTCCAGCAACGGTGGACATGCGGCCGCCGGGCGAAGTCCGGGGGAATCGTGTCTTGGGTGATGTCTTGGATGTTGATCCCGGGCGAGGAAACCCGCAGCTTGAAATGCTTGCTGTTGGTCGAGAATAGCAGCACGCCATCGGCGCTCAGGAGCTTGAGCGCATCCTTGATCAGCGCCTCGTGATCGCGCAGAACGTCGAAGGTTGCGGCCATGCGCTTCGAGTTGGAGAAGGTCGGCGGGTCGAGGAAGATGAGGCCGTAACGTGCTTTGCGTTGCGCCGCCTCCTGTATCCATTCCAGGCAATCCGCCTGAATAAACGCATGCGCACCCGTATCGATTCGATTCAAGGCGAAATTACGCCGCGCCCACTCGAGGTAGGTGTGCGACAGATCGACGCTCGTCGTGCTCGCGGCGCCCCCCAAGGCCGCATACACGCTGGCGGCACCCGTATATGCGAACAGGTTCAAAAAATGCCGCCCGGCCGCCAGGGCCTTGACGAGGGCGCGCGTGGCGCGATGATCGAGAAACAGGCCGGTGTCGATATAGTCGGTGAAATTCACGGCGAAGCGATGACCACCCTCATTGACGGTCACGAAGCGTCCTTCCTCCGCGAACTTCGTGTACTGCGCCCGGTCTTTCTGCCGTTGGCGTAGCTTGAAAAACACCCGGTTCTCCGGTAAGCCGGCGAGATCGGGGATCACGGCGAGGGCGGCGTCCCGCCGCACTGCCGCTTTGAGCGCGTCGACGGTGGGCGGGGGCGCGTACTCCTGCACATAAACCCAAGACTCCTCGCCCCCATAAAAGTCTATCGCTAAGGCGTACTCGGGTAGGTCGGCGTCATAGAGGCGGTAACATTCGACTCCCGATCGCCGCGCCCAGCGGGCTAGCGAGCGCATATTCTTGCGGAGACGATTCGCAAACATCTCGACGCTCTGCCCCGCCAAGCTTGCCGGGCGCGTATCTGGTAGCTCGATCGGCGGAGCGGTGGCGCGCGCGGAACAGTGAAACAAGGTCAAGGAGCACTCGAGGCCTCCGTTGTACAGCGGGACGGATCTGCTTGCATCCATCCGCAGCCGGTAGAGAAGCTTGGTATTCTCCGTGAATACCGCCGCGTCCCAGCCCGAAAAATTGCGCCTGAGCGTGTCACCGATCTCGGCATAGAGCCGCGGCAGCTCGCTATCGCCTCCAACTCTGCGTCCGTACGGCGGGTTAACCACCATCAATCCGGGGGTTGGCGCTTTGGGCGGGGCCACTTGCAGTTCTTGGCGTATGAATTGAGTGACGCCGGCTATGCCCGCGCGCTCGGCGTTTTTGCGCGCGGATGCGACCGCACGCGAGTCGTGGTCGAACCCGGCGATCGCCGGCAGGTTCTTGATGCCTTCCTGTTTGCGAGCCTGTGCCTCGTCCTGCAGCCGCTCCCAAAGTGCCCGATCGTGGCCGCGCCAAGCGAGAAACCCGAAATATCCACGGGTGAGCCCCGGTGCGATGTCCGCGGCGATGAGGGCCGCCTCGATCGGAAGGGTGCCCGAGCCGCACATCAAATCCATCAGCGGTTGGCCCTCGGCCGCACGCTCGGGCCAATCCGCGAGCAACAAAATTGCGGCGGCGAGGTTCTCTTTTAACGGCGCCAGCATGGCGTCGTCCCGGTAGCCGCGCCGGTGCAGGCTCTCGCCGGAGAGATCGATGCTTACCGTGGCCTCGTTTTTATATAGGTAAACGTTGACTCGTAAATCGGGCCGATTCACCGCGACCGTTGGCCGCGATCCGAAACGATCGCGGAATTGGTCGACGATCGCGTCTTTGACCTTGAGCGCTCCGAAATGCGAGTGAATGAGGAACGAATCGGCGCTATTCAGATCGACGGCAAACGTGTTGTCAAGACCAAAGTGTTCGTGCCAGGCGATCGCGCGCACGCCGTCGTAAAGCGTTTCGGGATCGGAGGCCGGAAAGTGGCCAAGCCGTAGGATGACCCGCGATGCGACGCGCGACCAAAGGCAAGCGCGGTAGCCGGTTTCAAGCGCGCCCGCGAAGGCCACGCCCGCCGATTGAACGCGGATCTTGGTGGCGCCGAGCGCGGTCAGCTCCCGTGCCAGAAGAGCTTCCGTCCCTTTCGGTGTGCTCGCGAAAAAACGTAGGATCAATTCTGTTCTCTTGCGTTGGATTAAATTAGCGATAGACTCAACGATTGCACAATACTGCGCATTCTAATGTAGCAAGCCCGGAAGGAGCGCAGCGGATTCCGGGGAATCAGGTATGGCGAAAAATCATCATTTCCCGGATCGCGTCCCTTGTGGGGCTTCAACCGGGCTACGATTTCTAGAGAAGAGCAAATGCAAGTAACCAAGACCGGCCGCGCGAGCGGCCGAAGGTGCGATGATGAAACGTCAATATGACTTTTCCAAAGGCGCGCGCGGGAATTTATAAAAGCCGGGCGCGATCTTCAAGCTGCCGGTGTAGCTCATAAGGAGGTGCACACCTCGCCGATAAGGCCGACGCCAAAGGCGTGGATCTCTCCGAGCTGGTCAACGAGATGCTCAAGAAGGAAATCGAGATCATCGAGGCCGCGGGCAATAAAGGGGTCACGTCTTGAATGTATAAGAAACTGATATTTCAAGACCAGGCGTTATTCACCCCGGTTCAGAGCTTTCTGCGAGCTACATAAACGCCTCTGCCGGCAAAAGACCCCGCTTAAATACCGCCCCTACTTTCTTTTCCGCCGCCGCCCGCATAATGTCGATTGCATGCGCGGCGCCGGTTAAATCAAACCGAGAAACTTTGAATTGATCGTTATTTAGCGCCATGGCAAAGCCTATCTTCGATGCGTTTCTGACGAGGCGATCGACTACATCGAAATTATCAAGCACTAAGCGGGGTTTGCCTCCGCTTCCGTGTGAGCAGATGACGTTCATATGCTCCGCCCCAAGCTCTGTACTTACCAACACGGGATATAATTTGCCTTCTTTGCATGGAGCATTCAACCCGAAGGCGCTGAACGCGACCAGGTAGTAGCAGGAGCGAGAGTCGAGATAACAGTACTGACCCAGCAGATGCGCTGCCTCATTCATGCTGACGGCAAAGTAGAACTCGTTGTTGTCAGTGCTTGCAACCCACTTCTCAGACGCAGGGGCCTCGGCCCTCGCGAAGGACGGTGCGAGGGAGAGGCTGATGAGTAGCAGTACTATCTGAAAGCTTGCTCGACTTGACATAACATTCCTCACGGTTCTTAAGAGCTGTACAGGTTATCGTCTCCTTTAGCCCCGTATTAAGACGCACGCGCCCGCCCACACGCAGCCCGCGTAGGATGTGCTGAGGAACGAAGCGCATCGGTCGAGTCATCATCTAGGCAAACGTCGAATAGTCCATCGCAACCCCAGTTTGCCGGATAAATGCCACGGGCCGCGTAGTCGTGAAAGCTTGAATGCGGCCAATCGGCAACCCGAGTTACCCAGCCATGCTTTACCGGATTCCAATGGATGTAATCGACATGTTTGTTGAAATCCTCCTGATCTCGTAGCAGGTGCTCCCCAAATCGACCTTACCACAAGCCCCGTTCTCGACGTTTCTCCCGGCTTTGAGAGATTCGTTCGCCTTTTTCGATGGCACGAAAAAAGTGTCCTTTCAGCAAATTCCAGCGCATGGAAAAATCCATGTCACCGGGAGGCAAGGTCCAAATACAATGGAGATGATCCGGCAAGACCACCACCGCATCCAAACGAAATGGACGCCTTTCCGTGACATACCCGAAAGACCGGCGCAAACGCATCGATCTGATCGACCAGCAAACGGTTACCCTTCCGCTCCGCGAGATTAACCGTGAAAAACCACGTTGCGCCTGGAACATGAGCACGGCGATATTCCGTCATGAGATCCGTTTGACCTTTGAGAGATTTCTCACTCGACAGATGCGCTTCGTACCTCAGCACATCCTACGCGGGCTGGTTAGGCACCTGTAGCGAAGAAGTCTCGAGCTTTGCGGCCAACGTACCAAGCTAGCCCCTTGTTAGCGCTAAAGCCGATGACGACACCGACGCCGAACGGAATTGCCTTCTCCGCAGCTTTGCGGGTGAATGTGATACCTACTTTCTTGAAGATCTCTTTCACGGCTAGAAGAGTTGAGCCCTGTATGTACTGCCGTGCCATTTTGACAAAGGCTTTTGACCCAAGAGCTCTGCCGCCACCTTTGACAGTCTCACCAATCGCGCCAAGGCCTGCGACAATCATGCAAATGCGCTTCTGTTCCTCAAGAAGAATGTTGTGACCAAAAACGGTGGCCAGCGCCATTGTCATTTCAATTTGGTACTTCATTGTGAGGGCGGCATCTGTAGCGGCACCTCCGAAGACCGCGATCAGCGTGCCAAGACCCGGCATGACTCCGGTAAGTGAGGTAGCTCCTCCAGCGAATGCCGAGTAGTAGCTGTAGTTTGAAATGATCTTCTTCGCGACAAGATCGCGAACCTGCTCGTCTGTCTTCGATGAGTGGGCCGCCTGAAACTTCTCGAGCAGAGCTTTCGACCCTTGCTGGATGTCCTTCGGATTGGCTAAGACGAGTTCGATGGCCTTGAGCAAGGTTGGCTTCTCGCTCACTAGTTCGGTCATGGAGACTCCCTTTTGGCTCATAGCAGGTGCCTAACTAATAAGCATTTATCCGTCGTGCGCAGGCGAGATACGCGAAACCGGCTCGGGCGGTAGCCCGTGTAGCATGCGCTGAGGAACGAAGCGCATCGGTTCGAGTTATTCGCCCGTAAAAACGTCAATATTTCCAGCGCAACCCCAGTTTGAAAGTTCATCGTGTTTAAGCCCAACATGATATCGACGGCCAACCCGTTGCGTCACTGGGTGAGCGGCCGGTTCACCGGAAAAGTGTAGCGGTCGTCGCGTCAGTCGCTTGAGCCCGCGTGGGATGTGCTGAGGAACGAAGCGCATCCTACGCGGGCTACGCACGACGCCGGTCAAGCGCAACGTTTAGCGCGCAGGTAAGAGGAGTGGTATGCTAGACACATGAGGGATGCTGACGTTGCCGAAATTCTCAAGCTGCCTCCCGAAGAGCGAATGCGCTTAGCGGAGATCATCTGGGCAAGCCTTGCCTCAGACCCATCGTCCGTGCTGTTGGGCGATGCCCACCGCGCAGCAATTGACGAACGTTTGGCCGAACACGAGCGCAATCCCGACGACGTTATTTCCCGAGACCAGGTGCTTGCCGAAGCCCGGCGACGCTGATGCCCCTGCCGGTTGTTTACCGTCGGCAGGTTGGGCGGGATCTCGGTGCTGCTTTCGATTACTACGAACTGCAAACCGAAGGGCTTGGCGAAACGTTTCTTACCGCCATTGATTCTGCGTTCGATGCCATCGAACGCTATCCGCAGATGTTTGCGCAGGTCCACGGCAAGGTGCGCCGAGCACTCGTGTCACGCTTCCCGTATGCTGACTTCTTCCGTGTCGAATCTAAGCGGGTGGTCATACTCACAGTGCTGCACACGGCTCGTGATCCGAAACTCTGGCCACAGCCGCGAGTGGCGCGCCAGCCAACACGGCGGAAAGGTAGGACGATCCGCCGCACCATAACACCATTTGGCGAAACAGCCGTCGACATTCGGTCCTCCGGCCCTTGCTAGGGCGTCTGCCGGGAGCCTAAGAGCCCCAGGATCTCTCCCGGGGAGCGTGGCATCACCGGCGCACCCTTGAAGTCCTTCGCGTTCCGCGTCACCAGGTAGTCGACCCCGACCTGAAGGCCGGCGGCGGCCTGGACACCGTCTTCGTAATCCCGAAGACCGAGGCCAAGAGCGCGCTGGAAGTCGGCGCTGCCGAGAGGCACCACGTTCAGCAACTGCAAGAGGTCATTAACGGCGGTCGCCGCTACGGAGCGATTTCGTTCTCGCTCCACGATGTAGTAGACAGTCGTGACGGTGTGGCCTGCGATGTG
>JBOIDH010000130.1:0-6499 GCA_050740495.1 Gammaproteobacteria bacterium
GGCAGGCGCGGCGACGCCGATCGATTCCAAAGCACCGCTGAACTGCTTGATAGTTTGGACCGGGCCGCGTAAAGTGGCACCGTTGCGGTTCGAGACGATCTAGGCAGGTGTTGGAATAGGCAGCAGCTTTTTGACGACATCGTCAATGACCGCCTGCTGCAAAGGCTTCCAGAGATAGGTATCGCAGGTCGCAAGCGCGAGCTTACCTTTGATACTCTCCGCGGGTGAAGCGCTGGCCACGAGCAGAACCACCGGGGTTGTTCGTTTCTTAGGGTCGCGCTTGATCATCCGGCAGATTTCGTAACCGTCTATCCCCGGTAACATCACCTCAAGAAATATGATGTCGTAGCGTTTGTTATTGATGAACTCGATCGCCTCTTCCCCGGTTTGTGCGAGATCGACGTGGGAGGCGATCGGTTTAAGTGCGTTCTTCAGCTGCGTCCTGACCGGGAAACTGGCATCCACGACGAGCGCCTTCACACCAGGCAAGCCTTGCACGCCTCGCGTCCCAGTATTGGCGCGTGTTATCGTGTCGTCCGCAGAGACCGACGCAGCGTCGCGCGGCGCACCATGCTCCTCAATGGCAACCTTCTCCAACATGGCTAGAAGCCGCGTTGCGCTCACTGGTCGCTGAATCGAATATTTTGGATTGTCCGCGGGCCGCTCGCGCGCCAACACGATACCGGAGATCGTTTTTCCTAGTGCTTTAGCCTTGAGAAAACCGGCCCAACTCTGGAGAGCTTGTGGCGTATCGGAATCGATAAGCACTATGTCCGGCGCAGTCTCAGGACTCCCTACGAAAGGTACGAAGCGTAGCGCCTTCGATTGCGAAGTCTCCACGATCTGCTGCAACCATCGAAGTTCACCTTCACCTAGGCCAATGGTCGCAACGGTAAATGTCGCGTTATTCATTACTCTATTGATACTCCAAATATTAGCATCGGCTTGTGTCATTCCGGCAGTGTCCCTATCGACGATGCGGAACCGCCGCTGCATTTGTATTGCGCTATTCCCCGGCTCTGGACTGTCGCACGCTGTATCGGCGTCGTTATCCAGAACTTCAGCGGATTAAGAAGGATTTCCGATAGGTAGGTAATCATGTTGAACACAGACATGTATCTGCCATGCTGTGCACGGCAGATAAAATGCCTAGAGGTTGGGCCTTAAACAAAGTGAGATTTATATGAAGCATCTGGTTGCGGCTTTATTCACTACGGTTCATCTGGCTGGGTGCGGTACAGCGAACAAGATATCTGGCGTACAACTCGGCATGACAAAAAACTAAGTGGTCAGGGTCATGGGTAAACCAACTAGCGTCAGTACGAGGGCGGTTCCCCGGGATCCACCATGACCCTGCGATTCGACGAGCATTTATTGATGCGCCTGTACTACGTACACGATCCGATGTGCAGCTGGTGTTGGGCATTTCGTTCGGTGTGGAACGAAGTGGTTAGGCGTCTTCCGGATGGCGTCGTGGCTCAACGCGTTCTCGGGGGGCTCGCCCCGGATTCCGAGGTTCCGATGCCCGCTGCGATGCGCTCGACTATCCAAGAGACGTGGCGGCGTATACAGCAGGTGGTTCCCGGCACGGAGTTTAACTTTGAATTCTGGACCCGTTGTGTGCCGCGCCGCTCGACTTACCCTGCGTGCCGAGCTGTGATTGCCGCGCAGAGGCAAGGGGCCTCCTACGAGGAGCCCATGATCCTCGCCATCCAAGAAGCCTATTACCGGGAAGCGCGGAATCCCTCCGACGACGAGACACTCCTCGATCTTGCAACGCGTTTGGGGCTCGACGCAGAGCGATTTCAAAGCGACCTGAACAGCGCCGAAACACAATCGCTACTTAGGGAGCAGATTGGTATGTCGCGGAAGCTCGGGGCGGACGGTTTGCCAAGCTTGATCCTGGAACACAATGGATTATATCGCCGGCTGCCCTACAATTATCGCGACGCCGGCGTGATTCTGGAAAGTATCGGCGTGAACGGACCCTCGACTGAAAGGTTGTGAATGAATCGTCAAGGGTGGCGCCACGGTTGGCGCGGCGGGATGAACATGTTAACGTTAATCCATGCGCGCGCTGGTCTTCGACCTCGATGTTTAAGCGAGTCGGTCTCATCGCTAAAACCGGCGACGCGCGCATCCCGGATTCGCTGCATACCCTCCTGTCTTTTCTCAAACGCCGGCGCCTGGAGGTTTTCTTAGACAAGAGCTGCGCGCAAGTACTGGAGGCGCCGCTTTTGACCGTGACCGAGACGTTTGTCGGTTATCCGATCGATCTCGTGATCGCCGTCGGCGGCGATGGAACACTGCTCCGAGCTGCCCACCAGATCTCCAACCACAAGGTCAGGCTGTTGGGGATCAATGTCGGGCACCTCGGCTTTCTCGCGGACATCTCTCCCGAGGAGATCCCAGAGCGGCTGGACGCGATCTTCGATGGGCAGTTTGTCGAAGAAGAACGCATGCTCCTCCAAAGCCACGTCATCCGCGCCGGAAAAACCCTCTACGCACAAGATGCCGTGAATGACGTGTTGGTGCACAAATGGAATATCGGCCGCTTGATCACGCTCGACATTTACGTCAATGAACAGTTCGTCCACCGGCAACGCTCCGACGGCATCATCGTGTCCACCCCCACCGGATCCACCGCCTATGCCTTGTCATGCGGTGGTCCCATACTGCACCCGGCGATCGATGCGCTGGCCTTGGTGCCGTTGTGCCCTCATACCTTAAGTAACCGTCCGATCGTGCTAAACGGCACTAGTCGCGTTGAAATCGTGGTAGGCACCCGTGAGGCCGGACAGGCGCGCTTGACCTGTGACGGAGAAATCGGCTGCGAGCTCATCCCGGCGGACCGCGTGGTCGTGGAGAAGGCGGCACGCGCCATCCGCCTAGTCCACCCGGAGGGGCATGACCACTTCGCGACCTTACGCGCCAAGTTGCAGTGGGGCTAAGCGGCCGGTGTTAACGCACCTGCATTAAGCCCCTGTCCGGTTATTACACATAATATGGGGTTGCAAAGCTTATAAAAACGCAATATATTGTGTTCATAGCCAGATGAGCCCGATTCATCATCAACGGGGGGAGCATGAATAAAGCGTCGATCAAGCTAATTTCCGAGGCGGCCGCGGAGGTTCCTTACCAAGCCGCTTCGCTGGACATCTGGGACCGGAAATACCGCTTAAAAAAGAAAGATGGTACCGCCATCGATGCGACGATGGACGACAGCTACCAGCGGATCGCGCTGGCGCTCGCGGAGGTCGAGGCGACCCCGGAGAAACGCGAGCACTGGTACGGCGAGTTTCTGTGGGCCTTGCGCCACGGGGCCATCCCGGCGGGCCGCATCGTCTCGAACGCGGGCGCCCGCGCTTATAAACCCGCCACCTCCACCATCAACTGCACGGTGTCGGGCGCCATCCGCGATTCGATGGACGACATCCTCGGCAAAGTCCACGAAGCCGGTATGACCCTCAAGTCCGGCTGCGGTATCGGCTACGAGTTCTCCACCTTGCGTCCGAAGGGCGCCTATGTCTCGGGCGCCGGTGCGTATACCTCGGGTCCGCTCTCGTTCATGGATATCTACGACAAGATGTGCTTTACGGTCTCGTCCGCCGGGGGCCGGCGCGGCGCCCAGATGGCGACTTTCGATGTCGGGCACCCGGACGTCAAGGACTTCGTTCGCGCCAAGCGCGAGGACGGGCGGCTGCGGCAATTCAACCTTTCATTACTCATCACCGATGCCTTCATGCACGCCGTCAAGGCCAACGGCCTCTGGCCACTCGCCTTTCCGGTTAGGCAAGCAGAGATGGAAACCGAGGATCTGGACCTCAATGACTCCAAAAAGGTGATCTGGCGCGCATGGCCGGTGACGGAAGGCTATCTCAGCAACAGCGAGGGGCAAGTCGCCTGCAAGATCTACAAGACCCTTCGCGCCCGGCATCTCTGGGACATGATCATGGCCTCGACCTACGACTACGCCGAGCCCGGTTTTATCTTGATCGACCGGGTCAACGATCTCAACAACAACTGGTTTTGCGAGAACATCCGGGCGACTAATCCGTGCGGCGAACAGCCGCTACCGCCCTATGGATCCTGTCTCCTCGGATCGATCAATCTCACCAGGTTCGTGCGCGATCCCTTCACCGGCCAAGCGCGCTTTGATTGGGCGAAATACCGTAAAGTCGTGCAGGTGTTCACGCGCATGCTCGACAACGTGATCGAAATCAACGGCCTTCCCTTGGAACCGCAGCGCGAGGAGATCCAGCGCAAACGCCGTCACGGCATGGGGTACCTTGGGCTCGGCTCGACGCTCACGATGCTGTGCATGAAGTACGGGGAGCCGGACTCGCTCGCCTTCACCGAACAGGTCACCCGCGAGATGGCCTTGGCCGGTTGGGAGGTAGCCTTGGAACTCGCGCACGAGAAGGGCCCGGCGCCTATCATGGAAGAAGAGATTACCGTCACGGCCGCGATGCTGCGGCAGCGCCCGGAGATGACTCGCGACGGTTACCGTGCAGGGGATGTGGTCAAGGGCAAGATGCTGCACGCGCGCTACAGCCGCTATATGCAGCGCGTGGCCGAACTGGCGCCCGATCTCGTGAACGCGCTCGCCGAGACGGGGGCGCGCTTCACCCACCACAGTTCCATCGCACCGACCGGCACCATCTCGCTCTCGCTGGCCAATAACGCCAGCAATGGGATCGAGCCGAGCTTCGCGCACCATTATGCACGCAACGTCATCCGCGAGCGGCGCAAGACCAAAGAAAAGATCGATGTGTATTCGTTTGAGCTCCTCGCCTATCGCCATTTCGTAGACTCCCATGCCAAACCCGGCGCCGCGCCGTCCGCGGCGCCGTTACCGGATTACTTCGTCACCGCCGAGACCATCACCCCGCGCCAGCATGTCGATATCCAGGCCGCGGCGCAGCGCTGGATCGATTCCTCGATCTCGAAGACCGCGAACATACCCACCGATTTCCCCTTCGAGGATTTCAAGGACATCTATCTCTATGCCTACGAGCAGGGCCTCAAGGGCTGCACGACCTTTCGCTTCAATCCGGAAGCCTTCCAGGGGGTCTTGGTCAAGGATCAGGATCTCGAAAACACTGTCTATCGCTTTATTCTGGAGGACGGCACCGTCGTGGAAGCCAAGGGCAACGAGAACATCGAGTACGACGGCGAGATCCACACGGCCGCCAACCTCTTTGATGCCCTCAAAGAGGGCTACTACGGTAAATTTTAGCGAGCGAGGACGTCACGCCATGACTAAGAAATTCGAGCAGCGCATCGTCAAATACAGCGTCGTCACGGCCGAGACCTCGGCCGCGGAAGCGCCGCAGGATAATGTGATCCAGATGCACGAGAAGGTCGAGCGCCCCGAGATGCTGCTGGGCTCGACCTACAAGATCAAGACCCCGCTCTCCGAGCACGCGCTCTATGTGACCATCAACGACATCGTGCTCAACCCCGGTACGCCCCACGAGCTGAGGCGGCCCTTCGAGCTTTTCATCAACTCCAAGAACATGGATCATTTCCAGTGGATCGTCGCGCTCACGCGCATCGTATCGGCCGTCTTTCGCAAGGGCGGAGATGTCACCTTCCTGGTCGAAGAGCTGCGTTCGGTGTTCGATCCGAAAGGGGGTTACTTCAAGAAGGGCGGGCGCTTCATGCCTTCCTTGGTGGCCGAGATCGGCGATGTGCTTGAAAGCCACCTGCGATTGATTGGCTTGCTCAAGGACAACAAGCCCGATACGCATCAGAAAAAACTCATCGAAGAGAAGCGCGCCGAGTACGAGCGCTCACAACAACTGAGTGGACCATCCGCTTCAGATGAATTTCCCGGCGGCGCCGAGCTGTGCGCGAAGTGCCACACCAAGGCCATGGTGCAGATGGACGGCTGCTTGACGTGCCTCAACTGCGGGGAGTCGAAGTGCGGATGAGTCGGGCTTGAGAGATTATTACGCTGTGCAGCTTACGCCGTCGAGGGTGATAATTAAGGCTTGCGTGCGCAGTGGACTTACTGCGTCCGGGCCACAGATGAGCGCAAGGATCGCGTGTTATCACCAGTAGGACATACAAAATGCGTGAACCAGGAAACCTAGATCTTGACGAGATCGAATCGATCGAAAAGCTAAGTCTGCGCGCGTTGTTTACCGCGGCAACGGACTTCGGATTCGACGCTTGGGAGGTGTTTCACCAAAGCAATGATGACCCGAAAGACGTCGCTGAGGATGTCACTCGAGAAATGCTCGACAGATTAGGCGGGTATGGCGTCTCTCAGCGAGTTTTTGGAAATGTTGACTATCGAAAAGCGCGTTACGTAATACTGCCCGAATTCGCAGTGCGACAAGCGTTGTTCGTTGACAGTAAGGCCGAAAAATCTTCGACGAATGCGACGCTTCAAATGTCGCAACTTTCTATGCGAGTTCGTCAGCACCGGCGTGGACAAAATGTTGACGTACCAGGAACAATTGCGGTGCACGAAACTTACGATCAACAATCA
>JBOIDH010000131.1:0-6413 GCA_050740495.1 Gammaproteobacteria bacterium
CCGGTGCTCAAGGGTAAATTGAACCTCTGGCTCCAGCGCCGCAAGGACATACTGGCGTTTTCATCAGCCCGCCCCGCGGACGGCGGGACCGGCGCCGTGTATGTCTTACTCCGGCGCTAAGGATGGGAAGCTCTGGGCCAATATACCCTCCGCCGCGGCGTGGCTGGCTTGCCGCCACAATGCGAGGCGGATAGTGGAATCTCGTGTGCCCCTACCTCTGCCGAGCGAAGTCCCGCTATGCTGTCAGCGAGTCTTGGCCGGCAACGCTCCCCGGTCTTCGCTGTTGACCGCAGGGATCACGGCGCTCCTGCTTCTGCTCTTTCCAACTCGGAACGGCCCAACCAATAACAGGCGAGCGGCGCGGGGATCTTCAGCAGCCCGGCCCACGGTCCTCTTCCGCCGGGTACCAAAACGCCGAAGTCGGTGAATTCCCGTGTGATGACGTAGCCTCGCTCGACCCGGTGCTCGGCGCAGAACTCCGCCATACCCTTCAAGTCGCGCGCGCTCATGTGCGCCATGCTGCGATACTTCACCTCGAACGGCACCAACTCCCCGTCGAGGTCGGCGATGATGTCGACCTCGCGGTCCTTCTTCCCCCGCCAATAGGAAAACCCGACGCTGCGCGCGCAGTAGCGCGTGAAGACGTGTTTGAAAAAAGCCGTCTCTACCGCGCGTGCCAGCCCGTTCGGGTCTTCCAGCAGTCCCTTGCCCTTGAGAAGTACGCTCGGAGCGATGGCCGCATCCGCCAGATAGATCTTGGGCCGGGCCCGCAGGATCTGCTTGCCGTAGCCGAACGGCCGCAACCGCTGTATAAGGTGGGTCGCCTCCAGCAGATCGATGAAGCTCGCCACGGTGGGGCGCTTCAGTTCCAGGCTAGTGCACAACTGCGGCAGATCGAGCAAGCCGCCGTCGTGCAGGCAGAGGTAAAGAAACACCTGCTCCAGCTCCAACACACGCCGCACGCCGAAGAGCGCGGTCATGTCGCGCTTGAGCACCTTGTCGACGATGTCTTCGCGCAGCAGCCTTTGTGCGAGGGGGATGCTCTCCACCAGCGCGCTTTGCGGGAAGCCGCCGCGCAGCAGGTATTCATGAAACAAACCCGCCAGTGGCCGTGCCTCTTCTCCAACGCGCACGCGCCGTGGCTCGTCCCACTCGAACAGCTCGCGGAGCGAACCCACCACCGGCAACTGCGGCGCGGGCAGTTGCTTTAATTGCAAGTACTCATAAAAGGACAGGGTCGCCAGCCGGATGGTCTGCCATCGGCCCACCCCCGACTCCTGCCCCTCGGTTACCAGCGGGGTCGCGGAGCCGGTGACGGCGATGCGTCGCCCCTTCTCGAAGTCCACCTGATGCTTGAGCCACGTCTGCCAGTCCTTCGCCATCTGGATTTCATCGAGAAACAGGTACTCGGGTCCCGCGCCGCCCGGCTCGAACTCGCGCCAGACGCATAACAGCGCCTCCAGTCCGGCGAGCTTCAGCAGTGGGTGATCGAAGGTGGCATACAGGATGTTCGTCGGCGGAACGCCGCGATCGAGCAAATCGTCGATCGCCTGGAGAAACAACGTGGTCTTGCCCACCTGCCGGGCGCCGCTCAACAGCAGTGCCCGCCCTGCCGGCGGGTTTTCCGTCCAGCCGGCGATCTCGCGGAAGGCAGCCCGTCGCCAGGCCGGCAAGTCCGGGAAACGTCCACCCGCCCACCACGGGTTGTACTGGCGGAGCACCGCAAAAAGCTCGGGGCGAGTGGCGATCACGGCCCAAACTACCAAAATTCGCGCTATAGTGCAAACACACCTTAACTAATCTAGTTCTTTTATTCGTTCAGCAGGATTTCTGGTTCGATATAAGCCACACCGCAAGCTTTCGTCTCATGAGTCGCGACAGCGGCGGATCGCGGGCGGGCACCGTTTCCCGGTGCGCCGCGAACATCTGCTGGACCAGCCGGTCATCGCTGTGGATGTCGGTGAGGGCCGTGCCCTGTCAGCCCGATAATGGCTCTGGGGCAGCCGGCTCCGGGGCCGCCTGGCGTTCTTAGACCAGCTTGTCGTCGCGCACCACCGCCACGTAACGACATGGTGATACCTCTTGCCCGGGCATGATCGTCCTCCCTTCGGAAAATTCTAATGCACTCTAAAATGTTACCCATGTCTGTGAATTTCTCATCGGTCTATACACCCGGTGGAGAGGGAGTTAACGGAATACCCATCGATTCTGCCGACGAGCCTTTTTTGCTTAGGTACACTGGTACACATAGCGCCTATAATTGAGCACATTAAGCAAAATGCGAGAGCGCCGCTAAGGACCTATCGAAAACGTTACTCTGATTCACAACCACTCGGCAGTAGAGCCAAAGGGGAAAGCATTATGAGAGGGTCAGTACGAAAAAATATCGTCTGCTTACTGAGCTACGGGTTAGTACTTAGCTCGCTATCAATGCCCCGCCTGGTGATGGCGGATTACCACGGAACCACAGCATCCACAGAGATCCAGGATCCAAACCGATCCGGACCTAACGCTCATTCCCCAACCGCGGTCGAGATGTTCGCCGATGCGGCGATTGTCAGACCATTGATGTTAGGGGCCACGGCCTTGGGTACCGGCATCTTTTTAGTCACGCTACCCTTGAGCATCATCGGCGGCAACACCGATCAGGCCGCGCAACGCTTAATCGTCGAACCCGGAAATCATCTCCTCAAACCGTGCTTCGGCTGCCTCCCGAGCGTCGATTGACGGCCTAACGCCGCGTTCATAGCGATTTCGGTGCACTGAGATCGCTATGAAGCGCCGCTCATGGCGGTTATGCACAGCGTCATCAAGGCCCCCGGCATCAAGCCGAGGACCAGCACGGCAAGGCCGTTGAAGCTCAGCACCACGGGCGTATCCTGGCCGCAAACGATGGGCGAGGTGTCCTCGGGATCATCGAAATACATGAGCTTCACGCTGCGCAGGTAGCATGACGCCGCCCATGCTCCTCGTTAGGGACGAATCAGCCGGCGGCCGACGGTGCGCAGCGACGGCGACATGCGCGTCCCTCCCTACGGGTTCCTGCGAAAGAAGCGAAGGGGTTTGTCCAGTCCCTTACAGTAGATCAGGAGCGTGGACCCATCAAGCGTGAACCGCTCGGCCTCCTGGAGCGCCTTGAGGTACTTTCCTTCCTGGTTCGCGACGGCTTCCACGCAGGCCATGCGCGTCGACCCAAGCGGACCGAACTTGATCGCCTCTCCTGAAACGCCGACGGTGCCGAAGAATCGATTGCACGAGCCGTTCCCGGCAACCTTCCCGGCTTCGGGAAACTCCAGGGTGGCCTGGACGCGATCGAGCATGCCGGCGCCGCCGAGATCCTCGAGCCGCCACGCGGTACCTTGCAACCCGCTCGGTGCACTGGCGGCCTCGTCGATCACCTGAGCGAGCCAGAGTACCACCTCGGTCGGTTGTCCCTGCGTGATCACGGGCTGGCCCGTATCGGTCGCGAAGATCGTTCGTCCGCCGCTTCGGATCGCGGCCTTCACCGCGTACTTGTGATCCGGCGCGATCTTGCGCGGGTCGTAGGGCAACTCGAAGGGGATTGGCACCTGTCGACCCTCCGGCCGAATGCTCGTCTCAGCGATGACCGATACGGAGATCAGCGGCGACACATCGGCGATCCAGACCTCGACGACGACATCCGGCGGAAGAGCAATGCGCTCCCGGTAGGCCACCGTTCCTTTTACCACGCTTTCATTGTGAGCAATCGGCGTGATTCGAGCGCCCGAACCGGCGCAGCCTGCGACGCCGAGCCCCAGGACCACAGCCATCGGAAACGATGAACGGAATATCACCACGTCCTCGTTTCGCCCAACTCGTGTACGTCCAGTTTACAGGGGAGACCTAACGCAGTATCAACACAATTCGCTGATGCGTTTCAAGCTGACCATTATCCACAAACCTGACTTGCCCTCGCTTGTCCAGCACCATTTCGACAATCTCATCTACCGCATCGTCTATGACATCCGGCCCGGCGAGATCATCCGCAGGCGTTAGATGCATTCTTGTTTCATCCACCCGCCCGGGAAAATGGAAATCTTCTTCGACCAGCAAGAGGCTGCCGCGCCCTTCGCTTGCCAATCGCCACACTTCACCGATGGTGGAAACGAACTTCCGCTCACCGATGGCCTTATCCAGTTTCAACAAGTCCTGCTGGCGTTTTTCATCGAGATTGGCCTTGACCAACGGCCAGACGAGTTTCCCCAATTCATGGGCGGAGGTCTTATCGTGACTGCCAGTCAAGATCGTCATTATCGAAGTCGTGTGGTTCATCACTTCATTGAAAAAGGCCAGGAAGCGATCCACGCCCACAACAGCCAGCGGCAATGGGTCGCCTGCCATAAATGGTTTGAGAGCGGCGTCCACTTGGCGGAAAAACTGGCGATGTCGCTCATCCCGATATTCGGATTTGTTGACGCCCAAGCCGCCAGGCAAAAGCTGTTCTCCGCCTGGTCCTTCATGAGTTATTGGGAACCCGCCGTCTTGAATTTCGACTAAATTCTCGCACGTGCCTTCAAACAGACGAGTTGGCTTCTCGCTCAACACGAGCGTCCAATAGCGCGGCGTCCGGTTCATGGCTAAGACGAGGTCACGGGTGAAGAACGAGTCATCCACCACGACACGTTCCTTCAAGCTGAAGGGCAGTTGGAACGCGCGGGCGAAATCGCGATTTACAAACAAAGCGAGTCCATCTAATGTGTAGCGATAATCAATGCCGTCGGCCAATTGCTCGAGACGGGACAGCAACGGTTCAATTTCACGTTTGCTGAATTCTCCGAGCAGGCGGTTGGCCGCCTGCGTGACGAGATACCTGACCCGAATCGGATCCTGACGGTTTTCGGGCGCGGTGCGATGGGTCGGCAAGGTGATGGTAAGCGATGCGTACCCGCTTATTTGCTGCAACAAGCGAACATCTTGACGATTCATGGTATTTGTTTCCTTTCCACTGCTGTTGCGATCACGTTACCCACAGACTCAGTAAGACGGCGATGTTTATCATCTCTAGTAATAGAATAAATGACAGATATACCCTGACCTGCAGCTTGCCCGTGTAGATCATTCCAGCCAACGTCCCTCGGACCTAATACTGTTGGGATACCTGCTTGCGCAGGTATGACGCCTAGCGTTTCGAGGCCGAATTCAAGACCGCCAAAATGTGAATGGATTCGAGAAACGCACCACTAGTGTAGTGCTTCGTTGTTCTTGGAACTTAAACGGCGATTGGCACGAATGACCTTCTGCAGAATGTCATTGGCCTTGGCGGTCCAGACGAAGGGCTTGGGGTCGCGATTATGCACGGCGATATATTCCTTGATGGCAGTGATGAGTTCGGGGACGCTGCGAAATACGCCACGGCGCAGGCGCTCGGTGGTGATGTCGCGGAAGAATCGTTCGACCATGTTGAGCCAGGATGCCGAGGTCGGCGTGAAATGCACATGGAAGCGCGGATGTTTCGCGAACCACCCCCGGACCGTGGGATGCTTATGCGTGGCGTAGTTGTCGCAAATCAGATGCAGGGCTTTGTCCTTTGGGGTTTCCCGATCAATCTGGCGCAAGAAGGTGAGCCATTCGTGGTGACGGTGGCGATTATCACAGCGGGCGATGACCGAGCCGTCCAGCGTGTTCAGTGCGGCGAACAGGGTCGTGGTGCCATGACGTTTATAGTCGTGGGTCAGCGTCCCCGCGCGGCCCTTCTTCAAGGGCAACCCAGGCTGGGTACGGTCCAGCGCCTGCACTTGACTCTTCTCGTCGCAGCAGAGCACCAGTGCATGCTCAGGCGGCGACAAATACAGTCCGACGATGTCTTCGAGCTTCTCGACAAATTGCGGGTCGCGCGAGACCTTGAAGGTCTCAACCAAATGCGGCTTGAGCCCATTGGCACGCCAAATCCGCAGCACGCTGCTGTCGCTAATCCCGACTTTGGCCGCCAGCGTGCGCGTGCTCCAGTGGGTGGCGCCCTCCGGCGTGCTCTGAGTGGTCAGGCGCACGATCTTGCCGGCATTGATGCGGCGCTTGCGGCCGCTACGCGGCAAGTCGGCTTCAATGCCCGACAGCCCGCTTTGCGCAAAGCGCTTGCGCCAACGACCCACCTGAATTCGCCCAACGCCCACCTCTCTTGCAATCTGGTGATTGTCCATGCCTTCGGCCGCCAACAGAATTATCCGTGCGCGCCGGGCCAGACGCACACTGACCGTGCTCGACCGCGTCCATCGTTGCAGTCGTTGCCGTTGTGCATCTGTAAGCTCGATAACACTGGCTGTTCGCATGCTCGCCTCCTCGTTCGATCTCCAGATCAGATCGACCGGAAGGCATATAGTTCCATCAATTACGAAGCGCTACACTAGTCTACATCCCGGCGGACGGCGCCACGCCCAGCTACCGGCGGTCGCTCG
>JBOIDH010000132.1:0-6367 GCA_050740495.1 Gammaproteobacteria bacterium
CGGCCGACCGGGGAATCATCTTTCCGGCGCGCATTGAAGAGGTGACCGTTCCGTATGGGTTTCGCCAGTTCCAGACGCCGGACCTGATCGGGTGGGATGGCCTTGGGGATAGGGAGGAATGGCAGCGGATCGTGGCCGGGCTTCACAAGCATCTGGGCGGAGAAGCCCGAGACGCCGCCATCGACACCAACCTCGACTGCCGCCGATAACGCCTCCGATACCAAAGGCGGATCGCTCGGGCACTCCGTGCCCCTCCCCTTCTCGGGCCAAACCTTCCGCGACCGGCTGAAGATCGGCGCCGAAGGCCCCTTGATGGTCGTGATCCCCGCCGGCCGGTTTCTCATGGGCGCGCCGGCGGACGAACCGGAACGATCCGACAATGAAGGCCCGCAGCATGAGGTGCGTATCGCCGCGCCGTTCGCGATGGGCGTGTGCGCGGTGACCTTTGAGGATTACGAGCGCTTTCCCCACGAGACGCAGCTCGCGGAACTCGAGCACCTAGGGTGGGGCCGGGGGCAGGCGGCCGGTCATCATCGTCTCCTGGGAGGATGCGCAAGCGTACTGCGCCTGGTTGACGGCGCAGACGGGCAGGACCTACCGGCTGCCGAGCGAGGCGGAATGGGAATATGCCTGTCGCGCAGGCAGGGCGACACCGTTTCCATTTCGGCGCACGTATCACCACGGACCAGGCCAATTTCAACGGCAATTACTCTTACAACGGCTCGGCGACGGGCCAATGCCGGGAGCAGACCGTATCGGTGGGATCTTTCCCGCCCAACGCTTTTGGGTTGTACGACATGCACGGCAACGTCTGGGAATGGTGTCAGGACACTTGGCACGAGAACTACGAGGGTGCCCCGAGCGACGGTTCGGCCTGGGAAGTCGAGGGAACGAGCTCGGCCTCCAGCGTGCTGCGCGGCGGGTCCTGGGGAAGCCTTCTGAGCTACTGCCGTGCCGCGTTCCGCGGCTACCCGTCCGATCTCCGTTACGACCTCATCGGGTTTCGTGTCTGTTGTGGGGCCCCCATCGAATAGCTGAGCGCTGCGCTGCTGATCACTGGATCGCTGAAATCCCGATCACTGAGCGCCGATCAAAGCCCATGTTCTGGGTTCGGAATTGTTGGCATGACGGTGAAAGATCGGCTGCCAGATTCCTCCGGTGGCGTTTTTTGCGGTCTACCCATTGCGCACTCGGAGGGCTCGCTGATTCCTAATGAGGCTGGCCGGACTCGCGATGGCGTCCTCAATAGTTTTCCGCATCAAATCCACAGTGAGAGCGTCCCATCGTACCTATTTCGCGTACCCGAAATCGATGTTGTCTTGAAGGCGATCTGGCTTCTGTGTGCCGCCGTTTGGTGCGAGAGGGAGACTCGGTAACCATACACCGATGAGACCATGCTTCTTATCGAGTGTCGCCTTGATCTCCCAATCAACGTACTTGCGCTGATGCGTCGCTGCTCCGCATAGCACAATGGTGCAGGAACTCCCGGTAATGTCGTTCTGACGGATCTGCCATCGAACGTAGTCGGTGTTGTCACTCTCATACGTGCGATCCAGTGACTTGTCGTAGAAAACATCAAAGGTATCGGAGAAGAACCTCGAAAACTCATTGTAGTACCTCTGGTCGCCTTGATGATGATAACTGACAAACACCTTCCTCTTGACAGGTCGTTGGAGCATCCCGCCCAGTCCGTAAAGTTCACGAATCATGGTTGTTCCTGCTCACTGCTTGCGCGAGTCCTGAACCACGAAGGAGTGGTTTTCGAGGATGAGATAACCGTAGATGACCAGTCCGGCCTCGCGCTCAAGGAACCGCCATGAATCCAGAACAATATTCACCGTTTCCTGCCGGGTAAACAGTGGCAGCCAGTGGTTTACCGTCGTGGTGAGGAAATGCGGGCATGATTCTTGGCGAACACGGTAACGGCTTCGAGGCATGGCGAGTTATCGAAGGGCAGAATTCGGGCAGGCGGCGCTCGGTTGACCATATTGACTGTTGAGTTATGCGTTTCCAAGTTCCGACGTGGGGATGAGTTCCGGGAAGCTGGATCTCGACCGGGTTCCCGACCAGCCCGCGCAGCGGCCTCCTTTCCAAGCCGTACTCCAAGGTGTCGGCCTGCGGCCGACGGGTCGGTGGGTTACGCCGCAAACAGCGCGGCTTACCCACCCTACATCTAGAGAGGGCGTGTGAGTTTATTGGAGTCGTTTTGTTCAACATTCAAGAAGCGGATTAAAGGGCCGTGGTCGAGTTGAAATTTGTGAAGTGTTTTGAATATCCGCTATGAGTCGATAAGCGACCGCTCGAATCGGAAAGTCATTCGGCGTCGGCGGGTGCTCAAGATCACGCCGCCCTTTAGAGCAAGGCCGGAAGATCACGCGCCCCGTGCAGCACTCGCACAATTAGGACATCGGTATCGCTGCATTGAAAGAGGATGAGATACCGCCCGTGAGAGCAAGACCGGACGCCTTGCCCAAGATCTGGCCGTGATGTATAGCCGAGCGGCGAGGAGGAGATTTTGGCCAGCACGGTGAAAACGACTCGCATTACTTCTTGTGCCGCGACTTGACCATGTTCGCGTACTTGCGCTCAAGTCGACCGAGCACTTCCTCCGCGGGTTTCCCTTTGCCGCTCGCAAGCCCCTTTTTGACGTCGGTGCGGAGTGCCTCTAGCGTGGCCTCGCGCCGCTGTTGCGCTTCTTCGAGCCCGTTACATCGGCGGCTTCGGCGATATCCACTGGCTGGAACCCAAACGACTGCTGCTCCCCAACCCCTTCACCAGCGAGGAAGAACTCGGTATGGTCCGGCACATGAATGAGGACCACACCGAGGCGATGCAGCGCTATTGCCTTAATGCCGGCCTTGCCCTGCCCGAGGCCATCACGCCGGTGATGACCGGGATAGACGCGGAGGGTTTTCACCTGCGGTTGGGTACACGCATCGTTCGCTTCGAGTTTCCCTCGCCGGTGCAAAGCCCTATGGAAGTTCGCCAAGCCCTGGTGGCGATGGCGCGAGCGCCGCGAAGTCGGCCTTGAGGTCCGCTGGTTCTTCCGCCTTCAGCCAGCAGTTGAGAAATCGTGTTGAATTTCCTATGCTTTGTTCTGGAGTTTGCTGCGCCTCTGTCGTCATGTCGTAGAGCGTGCGAATACTTAAAACCACCTACCATCCACGCCGCTATCACTATGAGAAAATGATGTATGGAACAGAAAGCCATTACGGTCATCACAGAACTTCGTCAAGATTCCCTTGATGATCTAAGAAAATATCTACAATCCATAGGCGACCACATAAAAACGAATTCTGTTATTCAATTTTCTGACTTTGTAGAGCTGCATTACTGTAGTTTCCTTATCATCGAAGACGAAACGCCACCCCCTGATACGCCTGCCGCTGCTCCCCTGCTCGTTTTTGAAGCAAATATCGATGGCCCAATCGCCGCTTTTATCGCTAAGCTCATGCAAAAAAAGGCTGATTTTTTACATTACGTTTATAGCTTTTGTACAGACTATCCGGGCGCAAACAATAATGACGCACTGGCGGCATTTATCATCAAAAACGATTTTGGCTCCAACGCATTTTATATTGCCCATCCTGGGCAACCACGGACAACCATTGCCTACCAGAATAAGCTACGCGATCTGATCGAAACTTATGTCGATGCCAACAAGCCTATGCTCGATAAACTGACGCCCGATGTCATTAGGCAGAAAATTATTCAATATTTAGCGACCGAGCCTGGCTATAGCGACAACAAACCATTGCCTAAACCATTGTTCAGCCGTATCGGCAAGGTGCTGTTCAATAGCATTTTGGCGGTACTTGGCTTGACCGCAATCGCTATTTTGCTGGCAGCTTTCGGCGTCATCGGCAATCACGGCATACAAATGCTTGCTATCGTTATTATCGGTCTTATAGCACTGTACCTGGTGTGGTTACGTTGCGCCGAAACCCACGATAGGCAAGATAACAAAAACTGGGAAGCCAAGAATAAAGGCGAAATTCAGGCTATTGAAGACCGACAGCTACAGAATCACCTGACCAGCGTTACTGATGTTAAACCGGGCTGGCTACGCTTAGCAACGTTACGCGTGGTGTTGTTTACCGTCAACCTCTCGGCTACCCTGGTTGCCACCAAGGGCGATTTGAGCGGCATCGTCACTATCCATTTTGCCCGCTGGATCATTCTTCCCGCTAAAGCCAAAGACCGCAGACGATTGGTGTTTATGAGTAATTACGATGGCAGTTGGGAACATTACCTGGGTGAATTTATCGATCATGCCAGTCTTGGCTTAACCGCAATCTGGAGCAACACCCAGTTAGGGCCAGATAGAGGCTTTCCAGATACGCAATGGCTAGCGCTCAAGGGCGGGTCAAGAGATGAGCAACGCTTCAAAGCCTTTGCGCGTAACAGTCAGCGGCGCGAACTCATTTGGTATAGCGCCTACCCGAATTTATCAGTCAAGAATATCACCAATAACGAATTGATCCACCATGGATTGTTTGACGCTAGTTCGAATATTAGCGATTGGCTTAAACGATTATAAGTGACCAGGAACATGAGCATGACAACGATCAATTCTAAAGATGTGCAAGGATTGGTATTCAGCGGCTACAATAAAACCATGAATTATGCCAGCTACTACCTGCTAACCATCCAAGATTCCAGCCGCGCACGACAGTGGCTTATAAGCCTGGTAAATCAACAGCGCATCACACATGGCGACGAACGGCGCACAGATGGCTGCTTGAATTTAGCCCTCAGTTATTCCGGCCTTAAACAGCTTCAAAATAACCTGAGCGGCTTCGAACTCGCTTTCCAGGAAGGCATGTACTCACCGCGACGTTCCACGCTCCTCGGCGACCAGGGTGTTAATCATCCTAGCAACTGGCAATGGGGCAGTGATGCAGATTCGGTTCATCTACTGCTGATGTTGTATTCAGCCGATGCCGTCACCCACCAACAGCATAAAGCCGCGGAAGAAGCGGCTATTAACGCAAGCGGCATGACCATTACAAAATGTCTGGATTCTGTCCGCCTCGGCGCGGCAGGAGGGTCCAAAGAACATTTTGGTTTCGCCGATGGTGTTTCCGATCCTATCGTGGACGGCTTTCCAAAAGCAGAGCCGTCAGCCCATCCTCAAGCGCCCAAAACAATCGCAACCGGAGAGTTTATTCTCGGTTACCCCAATGGTTACGATGGCAAAATAACTCGAATTCCCAGCGCAGGCTCCCAGGGTGAAACCTTTGGAAGAAACGGGACCTACCTGGTATTTCGACAGCTAGAGCAGGATGTTGCTGGATTTTGGTCATTTATCAACCAGGAAGCCAGCAATCAAGGCCTAGATGCTAGTAATCTGGCCGCCAAAATTGTCGGACGCTGGCCTAGCGGGGCCATTGTGCAAGCGCATGATAAGGGGGATCCTAAGATAATTAACAATGACTTTGACTTCCGTGACGATCCTGATGGTTTTGGCTGTCCTTACGGTTCGCATATTCGTAGGGCCAACCCACGCGGGATCGGTCTAGGTGATAACGTGGAAACCTCAATAAAGGTCGCTAACCGGCATCGGCTATTACGCCGGGGTCGTACTTATGGCAATTTTCTTGACAATCCAACACAAGATGATGGACAAAAACGAGGCTTATTTTTTATTTGCTTGAATGCAAATATCGAACGACAGTTTGAATTTGTCCAGCACTCCTGGACAAATAACATCAAATTCAACGGATTATATGATGAAGATGATCCTTTGATAGGCAGCTGTGCCACCGAAAACAAAAACTTTACGATACCGGGTCAACCCGTCAGACAAAGGATCTGCAACATTCAACAATTTGTAACCGTACGCGGTGGCGGCTATTTCTTTTTACCAGGACTTGAAGCACTGCAAATGCTTCGGAATTAAAGGGGCCAGGGTAGATACGGGCGAGTAACATCGCCCACAGATAGGTTGAAGGCGAGCGAGCCCCCACGGGTGATGCCTGATCTCCTGGCCAAAGACTGAGAGTTTGTGAAAAAATCGTCGCGAGCGAAGGGAAGTCGCGTTCCGCCGGAGCGCAGGACCGTTTCGCCGGGAGCGAAACGGCGCGCAAGCCCCGAAGGGGCGAGTCCCAAGGATGGGACGAGCAACCGGAGTGTATATTGAAATACATGAGGATTCCGAGCACCGCCGGAACGCGAGATCCCGAGCGCAGTAGATTCCCACACATCCAATGTCGTCCAGAACCACTTCAACAAGTCCGGGAGTCCCTTCTCCCTCAGGGAGAAGGTTAGGATGAGGGGAATCAAATCAAACACATGCGTCGATTATTCTGATCCCCTCACCCCAACCCTCTCCCTGTGGGAGAGGGAGACAAGACGGTGCCTCTCC
>JBOIDH010000133.1:0-6355 GCA_050740495.1 Gammaproteobacteria bacterium
CGACATCCTCGCGTAGTTTATTCGCCCGTCCGCGCACCGCGCGGCGAATAATCGCGACCGCTTCCTCAACGTCGAAGGGTTTCGCGAGGTATTCGAAGGCGCCGCCTTGGAAGGCCGCCACGGCGCGGTCGAGATCGGCATAGGCGGTCATGACGATGACCGGCAGGCCGGGATAATTCTGGCGGACGCGTTCCAACAAACTGAAGCCATCCGTCCCCGGCATGCGGATATCCGAGACGATGGCATCGGGAACCTCGCGTTCGAGACCGTGCAAGGCAGTGTCGGCGTTATCGAAACACCGAATCCGCATACTGGCTCGGGTGAGCGCCTTTTCCAATACCCAGCGGATGGCGCGGTCGTCATCCACCACCCAAATATATTCTTGTTCGCTCATGTTCCGTTCTCAACCGGTAACCATACGCTGAATACGGTTTCGCCCGGTTTGGAGGAATAAATGATTTGCCCGCCGTGGCCATGCACCAGCGAGCGCGCGATCGAAAGTCCCAGGCCGGTCCCGCTTGATCGGCCGCTGATCATCGGAAAAAAAATGTCTTCGGCGATTTCCGCCGGCACACCCGGACCGTCATCGATAATATCCACGCGAATGACCAAGCGGTGGCGTTTGAGCCCGATGGTGCATTGCCGTTGCGCGCGCGTACGAAAGCTGACCGTGCCCCGGTAGGAGACCGCTTGGGCGGCATTCTGGGCGATATTCAAGAAGGCTTGGATAAGATAGTCGCGATCGGCCATAAGACCAGGCAGACTCGGGTCGTAATCGCGGATGATGGTCAGCGCAGGGTCCGCGCCCGCCTCCAAGAGCGAGCACACGTGTTCTAACACCTCGTGAATATTGACCGCCGTCACGCGCGGGTCCGCGTTCGGCACCAGCATCCGGTCCATCAACTTACGCAACCGGTCCACCTCACCGACGATGAGCCGGGTGTATTCCGTGTGGACCGGCGAGGCCAATTCGCATTCAAGGAGCTGCGCGGCGCCGCGGATCCCGCCCAGCGGGTTCTTAATTTCGTGCGCCATCTCCTTTAATAGCGTGCGCAAGACATTCTGCTGCCCGAGCGCCGCTTCATCGCGGAGTATGCGGCGCAGTCCGTCGCTGCTTGACATCTCGACGATAACGCCGGTCTCCCCATGGCCGTTACCGCAGGGGGTCAGCGTGCAATCAACACATTGCGGTACGTGACTAGCCGACACGATTTCGAGATCCCATTCGGTGACCACCTGGCCGGTGTCGAGCGCGTGTCGCAACGCCTTGGGTAACGCGTCGTTACCGAATATCTGGTCGACGCGTTGGCCAGCCATTCTTTTAACGCTTGCGGATAAAAGGTTTTCGCCCGCCGAGTTGACGAGTTGCAGCCGCAGCTTGCTGTCAAACAGCAGTATCGCGGTGGATAGGTTTTCTACGATCCAACCCGCGGTCGCGGACGTCGATCCCGCGTGATTACGCACCATTATAGTGCACCCCCGGACTGCTAAAGTCGAGTGCTTAACTACATATCCCCAAGAATCTACGCCAGATCCGATTAAACGACGCAAGTTTCCAGGTCTGACGATAGAAGCCCGGCAACTTCCAGACCAATTTCTAAAAAGGAACAGCGCGCCGCGCGGCGCCTTTTAATTGCCGAGCAGGACGGAGTGCTTCTTTAAATGAAAGGTCACCGTGGACGAGCTCGACAGCTCGGCGCCGCTCTTGTCGACGACGGTCACCTGAATACTGTGCGTGCCACGTTCCATGTTCGGGAGTGTGAAGGCGGTCGCCGCAGCCCCTTCAGACGGATTCCCATCAACCGACAGCACTACTTTATGCCCGAGAGCGACTTGCAGATCGGGCGCCAGTCCCACTTTGACACTGATATTGCCAATATTGTCCCAAATCGTCTCGTCATTGATCGGCGCGAGTATTTCCACTTTTTTGTAACCGGCGAACTCCTCTTGTGGCGCTTTCTCGGGCGCTTCGGACTCCTTTACCGGAGGGGCTTCATAGGTCTGTGGCTTGAGCCCTTTGACCTCTTCCGCGCCCGGATGCGGTTTATCGGAAAATTGTACGTTGCCTTCCGCATCGGTCCATTTATAGACCGCCGCGTGGGCCGTGCTGGTGATGACAAGCAGGCAGCAAAGGATAAGCAGGCGCATGCTTACAGCGTAGCCAACTTGCCGCCGAGCCGCAAGTCGATTAAATGCAAAAAGAAGGGCCGGAAAAGGGCTCTTCTTGCGTCCTCATAGCAGCGGCCCCCTTAGACGCTATAGTACATATCGAACTCGACGGGATGGGTGGTCATGCGCAGGCGCGTTACCTCGTCCATTTTGAGCTTAATGTACGCATCGATCACATCGTCGGTGAACACGCCGCCGGCCTTTAGGAACCCGCGATCCCTGTCGAGCGCCGCCAGTGCCTGGTCGAACGCGTGGCAAACCTTCGGGATCTCGGCCTCTTCCTCGGGCGGGAGATCGTATAGGTCCTTGTCCATCGGTTCTCCGGGGTGGATCTTGTTGGCGATACCGTCCAAGCCGGCCATGAGCATCGCCGTAAACGCCAGATAGGGGTTGGCGGTGGAATCCGGAAAGCGTATCTCGAGGCGCCGGCCTTTGGGGCTGACGTCGTAAGGGATGCGTATCGAAGCCGACCGGTTTCGGGCCGAATAGGCGAGCATGACCGGCGCCTCGAAGCCGGGAACGAGCCGTTTGTAGCTGTTGGTCGAAGCGTTGGTGATCGCATTCAGCGCATGGGCGTGTTTGATGATCCCGCCAATATAGAAAAGCGCAATCTCCGAGAGCCCGGCATAGCCGTCGCCCGCAAAGAGATTCTTGCCGCCTTTCGCCAGGGATTGGTGCACGTGCATGCCGTTACCGTTGTCACCGACTAAGGGTTTCGGCATAAACGTCGCGGTTTTCCCATACCCATGCGCGACGTTGTGGACCACGTACTTCAAGATCTGCAACTCGTCGGCGCGCCGCACCAGCGTATTGAAGCGCGTGCCGATCTCGCACTGACCGGCAGTCGCCACCTCATGGTGATGCACCTCGGGCGTTACTCCCATCTTTTCCAGCATGAGGCACATCGATGAGCGTACATCCTGTAAAGAATCGACAGGCGGCACCGGGAAGTAACCGCCCTTGACGCCTGGGCGATGACCGATGTTGCCCTCGGCGAAGACCTTCTCCGAATTCCAAGAAGACTCTTCCGAATCGATCTTATAGAAGGCACCGGAAATATCCGCCCCCCAGCGCACATCATCGAACACGAAGAACTCCGGTTCGGGTCCGAAATAGGCGGCATCCGCGATCTCGATTGACTTCATGTAAATTTCGGCGCGTTTGGCCAGAGAGCGCGGGCAGCGCGCGTAACCCTGTCCGGTCAAGGGCTCGATGACATCGCAACGGATTATGAGCGTGGTTTCATCGAAGAACGGATCGATGACCGCCGTCTCTGCCTCGGGCATCAACGTCATGTCCGATTCGTTAATGCCCTTCCAGCCGGCAATCGATGATCCGTCAAACATCTTACCGGCCTGGAAAAACCCAGCATCGACAAGCTTCGCGGGTATGGACACATGCTGTTCCTTACCGCGGGTATCGGTAAAACGCAGGTCGACGAATTTGACTTCTTGTTCTTTTATGAGTGTTAAAACCTTATTTGCGGACATGGGCTTCTCCTCCAGCCAAGAGAAAATCTCTCATTGGGCTGCTGTCATTAGCACCACTGAATTTTAGGTGGCAGCAGTTTGCGCACCATGCGGTCACTCGCGCCTGCATTATTTTCGCACATGCTCGACCACCGGCCGAAGACCTTGACAGCGCATTTTCCGTACCGACATCTCTCGGTTCGAGGGGCAGGCTCGGCCCCTTATACACCTTAGAATGCACCGGAGTAGTGCGTCATTAAGACATCATGCTCCGCGAGGCAGCGAATGACTTCACAGCCCTGAGCACCAGCCATAGGCGATCCAGTGTCGATCGGACGCGGGTTTGACGGTGAAGCCACGCAGGCCGGCGCGCTCGATGTGGGCGCGCACTTCCTCCGGTTCGTAGGCGGCCAAGAGCGAATTGAGAAAATCGCGTTGCAGGACCGGCGGTTCGCCTGCCGCGTATTGATCGACGAGGGCCTCGGCCCGTGCGCGGTTCTCGGGCCGGGCGAGGTCCATCACAAACACGCACCCGCCGCTACGGGTTAGAGCTTTGGCCGTATCCCATAGAATCAGCGGGTCGCTTAAGTGGTGCAACAAGCTATTTGAAATCACGATGTCATAGCCGGCGCGCAGTCCGGCCCGGCCCGGCAGCCGCTGATGCACCAGACGGACGCGACCGGTCAAGCCGTCTTTCCGCAAGCGCGCCTGCCCATACTTGAGCATCGCCTTGGCGCCATCGACGCCGTCGATCGTCAGTTGCGGAAAGGCGCACGCAAAGCGGGCGGTGACATCCGCCGGACCGCATCCTAAATCGACCGCCGTGCCGTCCGTGGGGCTATGCGGAAACGCGAGTTTGAAATAATCCACGAAGCGCGAGTGCGGCTCGGAGAAATCGGCCTCCGCATAGGCGCGCGCCTGCGCCTCGTCATCCATAAGCTCGGGTTCCGGGATCCGGTCCATCAGGGAAGCTCTGCAAAAGTTACCGCGCAGCCTTAGGAAAGCGGCGCGATGCTCTCACCGGCCATTAAATCAGCGATGAGCTCCCGCTTACGCGCGAGGTGCGGATGAGCTCCGTCTACCAGGATTTCAGCGGCGCGGGGGCGCGAGTTGTAGGTCGAGCTCATGCTGAAACCGTAGGCCCCGGCGGTGCGGACGGCGAGCAGATCGCCGGCCGCGATGGCGAGCGAACGGCCGCGCCCGAGGAAATCGCCGCTCTCGCAAACGGGTCCCACGATGTCGTAGATCGCTTCGGCGCGGGGGCTCTTTTCTACCGGGCTGATCTCTTGCCAAGCGTCGTATAGGGCTGGCCGAATGAGATCGTTCATGGCCGCATCCACCACGGCAAAGTGCTTATCGCCGACGGGTTTGAGGTACTCCACGCGCGTGAGCAACACCCCCGCGGGGCCGGCGACCGCCCGGCCCGGCTCGATGATCACGGCGTATTCGCGGTCGCGGAGCCGTGAGGCGATCGCCTGCCCATAGTCCGCGGGGCCCGGCGGAGATTCATCGCGATAGCGCACGCCCAACCCGCCGCCGAGGTCCAGATGCTGCAGCGCTATACCCTCGCTTGCGATTGCATCGGCGAGAATCAGCAGACGCTCCAAGGCCTGCAGCAGCGGTTCCATGGAGGTGATCTGCGATCCGATATGATAAGCGATCCCGCGTATTTCCAGGTGCTCTAGCGCAGCCGCCCGCCGATAGGCCGCGACGGCCTCATCAGCGGCAACGCCGAATTTGTGAGCGCTCTGTCCGGTTGAAATATAAGGGTGTGTATCGGCGCCTATATCGGGATTGACGCGAATCGCGATCGGAGCGCGGCGGTTCATGGAGGCGGCTACCTGGTTCAAGCGGTCGATCTCCGCGACCGATTCGACGTTAAAACAATGAATCCCCACCTCGAGCGCCCGGCGCATTTCATCGGCGCGTTTACCCACCCCGGCAAACACGACGCGAGCGGGATCGCCCCGCGCGCATAACACCCGTTCCAACTCGCCGCCGGAAACGATGTCGAATCCCGAGCCCAGGCGTGCCAGGACATTCAAGATCGCAAGATTGGAATTGGCCTTGACCGCATAGCAGACGAGGTGCGGATGTGGTTGAAGGGAGTGCTCGAAGGCGTGCCAGGCGGTTTCGATCGCCGCCCGCGAGTAAATGTAGCATGGAGTACCAAAGCGCGCGGCAATCTCCACCAGAGGCACGTCCTCCGCGTAAAGTTCGTTACCGCGGTAGCTAAATGCGTCCATGCTGTCCGGTCTTTTCCGGTTTATCGGGCAAATACAGGGGACCCTTTTGGCCGCAACCTGAATTGGTCAAGACAAGCAATAACATGAGAAAAAATCCGGTGGTGCGGCGGAAGGATCTCATGCGGAGCAATTTCGATGGACGGCCCGAGTGGTTCACTCCGCCGGGCGTGCGCCTCAGAGCTTGCGAAGAAATCGTAGCGAGCGCAGTAGTACGCAACCAAGTTATACAGACCGACTTCGACGAATCTGATAGTCCCTTCTCCCTCAGGGAGAAGGTTAGGATGAGGGGAATAAAATCAAACACATGCGCCGATTATTCCGATTCCCTCACCCCAACCCTCTCCCTATGGGAGAGGGAGCAAAGACGATGCCTATTGCGGAAGGATAGGAACCTTGGAGAGGTAACCCAAAATTTCACGTACGTGTGGTTAGATTTGTTCACAAGCTCACCGGTTGGCTGGAGCCGTCCGC
>JBOIDH010000134.1:0-6297 GCA_050740495.1 Gammaproteobacteria bacterium
GTGTTGGAAACATGGCTTGGAGTTGAGCGCTTGGTCACTTCAGGAAAAACTTAAGTCGCTCGGCAAGTTGGAGACGGCAGCTGATACGGCTGCTTGAGAAAGGAGATTTGACGGAGAGCAGTTGCCCAAACGCGGTTCTCTCCGGGAAAAGAGTTAAAGGCCAGGGCGCTACCTCTTCCGGGTGCCGTTCCTGGGCAGCGTGCCGTTGCTCTACGGGGTGATCCTGATCTTCATCGGCGCCAACCTTACGCTCGGCATCACCTTCTCCTCCAAGGGCCGAGGCTGGTACGATCTCTGGCCCAATGTGTGGCCGCTCGCCGCGTTCATGCTCGCGGTGATCGCGTTGGGGCTGAAGTTCTACCAACGCACGCTCGATTAGCCCCGGTTGCTGACGGCAAAGTGCACTACGAGCTGTCGTCATGAGTTCTGAACGGATGAACGGGCAGGTCTTGAAACATCAGTTCTCTAGTTCATTCACAAGCTTGCTGACCCTTTGACTTTGTTTGCATGACTTGACGTTCCAACGTCTGGACGTTAGTCTAAGCCCATGGACACTCAAAAGCGTGCTACTGTTTATTTTGATGCCGAGGTCCATCTAGCTCTTCGGCTGAAAGCCGCAGCTTCCCATCGCTCTATTTCGGAAATGGTTAACGAGGCGGTCAAAGTCATTCTAGCGGAAGATGCTGAGGACCTCTCGGCCTTCGAGAAACGCAAAGGCGAGCGCAGCATTTCCTTCGAGTCCTTCGTAAAAGATCTGAGACAGCGTGGCCGAATATAGGCTACTCATCAAGCCGTCGGCCGTGAAGGAGATTGATGCCATTGGCTCCAAGAGGGGTCGCCGACGCATCATTGCTCGAATTGCGGCGCTTGAGGAACCTCGCCCGTTGGGCTGTGAGAAGCTTGCAGGTTCCGAGAGCCGGTATCGCGTTCGCCAAGGCAACTACCGTGTGGTGTACGCGGTAGATGACGCCGCGCGGGTCGTAGAGGCGGTCAAAGTCGGCCATCGCCGCGAGGTCTATCGCAAAGGCACCTAAACTACGCCCCTGTGGGATCCCCACAAATTGTGCAGGAAAATTAGCCAGGCCACCAGTGGCTGCGTATGATTTCATCGAGGGCTTGATGGCCGCGAGCAGGTCCGCCAATCGTACTAGTACTCGAGGATGGTCGGTGACCTTTTAGGACGACGAAAAAACTCAACGCCAATCCGATGCAAAACCTGTTGGTTACGCTTTTTACGATCCTGGTCATCACGTGGTTGCTGCTGACGTTTGCCTTGTACGTGTTTCAACCCAATTTCATATATTTTCCCACGAAAGAGCTAGTCGCGACGCCGAAGCAAATCGGGCTTGCGTATAAATCGGTTTACTTAAGCACCGGCGACGGCGCGCGCATCCATGGCTGGTATGTGCCCGCGGACAAACCGCGCGCTACGGTACTCTACCTGCACGGGAACGGCGGAAACATCTCTCACCGGCTCGCCGCGCTGCACGCATTCCACGCCCTGGCGCTCAACACATTCATCATTGATTATCACGGCTATGGCTTGAGCGAGGGCGATGCGAGCGAAGACGGCACCTACCAAGATGCCGAGGCCGCCTGGGAACACCTGACACGCACGCGCGGCTTCGCGCCCGGGGAAATCATCGTCTTCGGCGAATCGCTGGGCGGGGCCGTCGCAGTCTGGCTGGCCATCCGCGATCGGCCGGCCGGTGTCATTCTCGAATCGGCCTTTACCTCCTTGCGCGATCTGGCGAAACGGTACTATCCGTTCGCGCCCGTGGACCTGTTACTGCGGTTCCACTATCCCACCTTGGAACGCATCGCTAAAGTCGCTTGCCCCATACTCATCGCCCATAGCCGCGACGATGAGATCGTACCCTTCGAGCATGGCGAACGGCTCTATAAAGCGATCACGGCTCGCAAGATGTTCCTGGAACGCACGGGCGGTCACAACGACGCCTTCAGCGCGGATGTTAATCGCTACCTACCGGCCCTAGGCCGCTTTATCACCGGGGTGCTCGGGCCCACGGACGACGCGATCAAGGTGCGGCTTTCTTTACCCTAAACGCGCCGCGGCACCGGTTTTGCCTTAGATGCTGGTAGCGGTTGTGCTAAAATCGGCCGCGGAATTCGCTCCTGTTCATAACGCCCATGCGGAAACGTCGTATGTATAAGGTGATCTTTCATAACCAAGGCCGGGTCTACGAGATCTACGCAAGGAACGTCGTGCAGAGCGGTATGTACGGCTTTATCGAGGTCGATAAGCTCGTGTTCGGAACGCGCTCTACGCTGGTCGTCGATCCTTCCGAAGACCAATTGAAATCGGAATTCGGTGGCGTCAACCGCACCTATATTCCTCTGCATGCCATCATTCGTATCGATGAGGTCGATAAGGAAGGCCAGGTTAAGGTGACCCAGGCAGGTGCCGACGGCGCCAACGTTACCCCGTTCCCGATCTTTACCCAGAAGGACACGACGAAACGCTGAGAGCTATTCGAGCGCGATGGTGTCGGCAATCGTGTGGCGTAGTCCCAAGCCGCCGACCTCCAAGGTGATCGTCACCGCCAGCCGTTCCGCACCGCTCAGTTGACCCGCGGCGATGCCTTCCCGCACGGCGCGCTCGAGCTCGCGCTGGGAGCTAACGCCGACCTTCTTTAGAAACTTCCGCACTTCCAGGTTGAATGTGTCCTCGTTCATGGCTGCCCTCCGAGTTCGTGAAAAAATCTACTGTGCATCCCGAGCGCGGCGTCGCGTGCTCGCTCGCGATTCATTCACCACCTCTCCGAAATCGGTTATACCGTTCCGCCGGGGCTTCTTGTCAATCCCGCCCCCTCAACCAATAATAGCGCGTGGCCACCGACGCGCACCTGAAACCCTGTCCACCCAATGCCTGAAATGATTGAAACTCGCACCCAGATCACGGGATTGATCCTGGCCGGCGGGCGCGCGCAGCGCATGGGGGGGCAGGACAAGGGGCTGTTGCCCTTGGCGGGGCAGCCGCTGGTTGCTTACGTCATCGCAGCGCTCGCGCCCCAGGTTCGCGACATCATCGTTAACGCCAATCGCAATGCGGAGGCGTACTCGAGCCAGGGCTACCGCGTCTTTGCGGATGCCGTCCCTGGGTATTTCGGACCCTTGGCGGGGATCGAAAGCGGCCTGGGCCTCGCGGCCACCCCCTATCTGCTCTGCGTGCCTTGTGATTCTCCGTTCTTGCCCGCGGCGCTTGGTCAGCGGCTTTATGCCGCTCTCACCGAGGCGGACGCCGAGATCGCGGTGGTCCACGACGGCGAGTGGATGCAACCGGTATTCGCGCTCATCACCCGCGGTCTGCGATCGTCTTTGTCGCGTTTCCTCGCGAGCGGTGGCCGTAAAATCGACCGCTGGTACGCGCAGCACCGGCTTGCGATTGCGGACTTCTCCGACACTCCGGAGGCATTTATTAATCTCAACACGCCCGAAGAGCTCGCGGCCGCAGAAGTAACAATAGCGGGCTGGCGGCCGGCCGCGGCCGGAGCTATACAAGCATGAGCGTGAAGACCCCGCTCGCGCCGAGCTGCGCGGATGACCACGATCCGGACTCGCTGGCGCCCGATCTGGCGCTCAAGTGCATTCTGTCGGAAATCACGCCCTTAAGATCGCCCGAAGTCGTCCCGGTGCGCAGCGCGCTCGGACGGGTATTAGCGCGCGAAATCGTGTCCACCCTCGACGTGCCCGCGCACACCAATGCCGCCATGGACGGCTACGCGCTCAAAGCGGCCGATCTGCCCGGCGCGGGTGTCGCGGCACTCAAGCTTCGCGGCACCGCCTGGGCCGGCAAGCCCTTCGAGGGCGATGTCGCGGCGGGTCATTGCGTCCGTATCTTCACCGGCGCGCTCATGCCTGCCGGCGCGGATACCGTCATCATGCAAGAGCAGGTCGAAGCCGCCGGCGATGTGATCCGGGTGCGCCCGGGTCAAAAACCGGGTCAGAACGTGCGCCCGGCCGGCGAGGACATTGCGCGGGGCGAGCAGGTGCTCAGTGCCGGAAAACGGCTCATGCCCGCCGATCTCGGGCTTATCGCATCCTTGGGGGTGGGCGAGGTCGCGGTCACGAGGCGGCCGCGGGTGGCTTTTTTTTCGACCGGCGATGAGCTGCGTTCGATCGGCGAGCCCCTGTCTCCCGGAGCGATCTACGACAGTAACCGCTACACGCTCCACGGGGGTTTGACGCGCCTTGGCGTCGATCTCATCGACATGGGCGTGGTCCGCGACGTGCGCGAGGCATTGAAGCAAGCCTTCGCCGAGGCCGCGGCGAGCGCGGATGTCCTCATTACGACCGGCGGGGCATCGGTCGGCGAGGCGGACTACATCACCGAGACGCTGCGGAGCGCCGGCCGGGTGGCATTCTGGAAAGTAGCCATCAAGCCCGGCCGCCCCCTCGCCTTCGGGCGCGTGCACGGCTCGTATTTTTTCGGTCTCCCCGGCAATCCCGTCTCAGTGATGGCCACGTTTTATCAATTGGTCCAGCCGGCGCTTCGCCACCTCATGGGTGAAACCGAAATCACCTCTTTGCTCATCAAGGCACGCTGCATGAGCCCGCTCAGAAAAAAACCGGGACGGGTGGAATACCAGCGCGGGGTGATCGAGCGCGACGACCAGGGCGAGCTCGTGGTCCACAGCACCGGATCCCAGGGCTCGGCGATCCTTCGTTCCATGAGCGCGGCCAACTGTTTCATCGTGCTCCCCACTGATTGGGGCCGCGTCGAGCCCGGAACCCTCGTCGACGTGCAGCCGTTTTTCGGGTTGGTTTAGCCGGTGTTTTTTTCGACCCAGCGGGCGCCTTCCGCCAATGTCTCCTGCTTCCAAAAAGGCGCGCGCGACTTGAGATCTTCAATCAGGAACCGGCAGGCCTCGAAGGCCGCCGACCGGTGCGCGGACCACACCGCGATCAGTACGATCGGATCGCCCGGTTGCACCTTCCCGACCCGATGAATGATGAGGCCATCGAGGATCGGCCAGCGCGCCTTCGCCTCCTGGCCAATCTGTTCGAGATGATTTTCGGTCATTCCGGGATAATGCTCGAGCGTCATGGCGCGGACGGATGTGCCTTCGTTGAAGTCGCGCATCGTGCCCACGAAGACGGCGCACGCGCCGTAAGAGCCCCGCGCTCGCCCGAGCACCTGCTCGTATCGGGTCACCTCGGCCCAGGGATCGATCGCTTGATGCCGTATCTCGATTTTCACCAGATTTCAGCCGTAACGATTCGCGGCGGGCGAAGCCCGGCGCGGCGATCCATTATAGGCCAGGATTTCATGGGTTGCGCGGCCCCGGATCGGCGCCGGAAACCCGCACGGTCAGTGCAAGTTAGTTTAGATTTCGCCACCACGAGGTATGCAACCCCATCGCTAAGGTCCCCGCGGCAAGACCGCGGGGAATAGATTTAGATTCTCACACGTCCAATGTCGTACAGAACCACTTCAACAAGTCCCTTCTCCCTCAGGGAGAAGGTTAGGATGAGGGGAATCAAATCAAACACATGCATCGATTATTCTGATCCCCTCAGGTGCCTCTTCCGGCGGCATAGGAAACTTGGAGAGGTACCTCGAATTTCAAATATGTTTGGTTAGTATTTTGGCGATGCGGCTTTCACTGTTCGGACATCGGTTCACGCAGCCTTCGGGGATCCTCCGGCTCATGGAAGATCTCGGGCAAGCGCTCGCCGTAAACCAAGGCATGTTGATGCTGGGCGGCGGTAATCCTGCGCATATCCCGGAGGTCGAGTCCGTGCTCAAGGCAAGGATGCAAAACCTGCTCGATGCACCGGGGGCGCTCGGCCGGGTGATCGGGGACTATAGCCCGCCCCAAGGGGACCCGGCGTTCATCGAGGCGGTGGCCGATCTCCTGCGCCGCGAATACGGTTGGAACATAGGGCCACGGAATGTCGCTTTAACCGGCGGCAGCCAGTGCGCCTTTTTCATGCTCTTTAATATGTTCGCGGGCGCCGCGGAGGACGGGCGGAGCAAGAAGATCCTGTTACCGATGGGCCCCGAATATATCGGTTACTCGAACCTCGGCCTGGCGCCCGATTTCTTCGCAACCGCGCCTCCGAGCATGGAGCTCATCGACAAGCATACGTTCAAGTATCATATCGATGCGGACCGCATCGCACGGGCGGATGAAATAGGCGCCATCTGCGTGTCGCGACCGACCAATCCCACCGGTAACGTCCTGACCGACGGCGAGATGCAAGCCCTGATCAAACTTGCACGCACCCATGACATCCCCCTCATCGTGGACAGCGCCTATGGCGCGCCGTTTC
>JBOIDH010000135.1:0-6290 GCA_050740495.1 Gammaproteobacteria bacterium
CCGCGGCCGGAGCTGGATCCACTCGGTATTCGGGCAGCCGGATTCCTGATATATCCATCACTTGCCGTTAGCGAGCAGTACAACGACAACATCTTCGCGGATGACCTGGTGGAAGTAGACGATTTCATTACCTTTATCAGGCCGGGTGTTAAGGTGAAGTCGGACTGGAACAATCACGCTTTAAATTTTAGAGCGGATGCGAATATCGCCAAATATGCCGACAACGGGGATGAGGATTATGAAAATTATACTTTTGGAACGGACGGACGCCTAGACATTACCCGCAACCAATCGCTGTTCGCAAACGCGCTATATTCCCATCTTACTCAAATTCGTGGGGATCCGGACGATGTACGACGCGGGAGATTTCCGGGGGAATACGATCTCTATAGGATAACGGGCGGCTATAACCATAGGTTCAATCGCTTGTCCGTTAGACTCGAGGGTACAGGAGCCCGTTACGACTATGACAATATCCCCGCTAATGTCGGGCCACCGATCAATCAAGATGTGCGTGACCGCACCGACGGCATCGGTACGCTCCGCGCCGCCTATGAGCTCAGCCCGGGGTACTCCGCTTTTGTGCTGGGTAGCTATATCAACCGCGCATACGACGAGCGTGATACGGACGACGACATCGAACGGAGTTCAGACGGCTACGAAGTCGGGCTAGGCACGGAGCTTGCGCTTACCGGGGTGACTACCGGAGAAGTCTACGTTGGTTATCGTTCGCAATTCTACGATGACCCAAACTTAGACACGATCGATGGCATAACAGGAGGCGCATCCATCTACTGGAATGTCACCACCCTGACGACGATTACAGGCAGAGTGGAACGTACGATTGAAGACACGACCTTTAATACAACTCCAACGGTTGGAGGAACACGAACACCTTCATCCGGATATTTTAGCACCCGCTATGGCTTTATCGTAGACCACGAACTACTTAGGAATCTGCTGCTGCAAGCAAGCCTCTTCGGTCTTCAACAGGATTTCAGCGGTATCGATCGTACAGACGACGTCCTGCTGGCCACCGTAGGGGCTAAGTACTTGATGAATCGTTACCTGGACCTATCAATCGGTTATGGCTATACGGATCGGAGCTCTGATACTAGTGATGATGACTACTTGCAAAATACGGCGATGCTGACGGTGAACGTAAAACTTTAAAGTTCATGCCCTTATCTCTATCGCAAAAAAAGCGGCGACAGCCGCGATGGCCGGCCTCGTGCGAGTGAGATTAGTTACGCCCCGACGCAACGTTTGACATTATCCCGGTTAGCTATTAAATAATGACGAAGGTTGTTCGGAACAAGAGGCCGCATCCATGGTTAGTCATAAATTCCTTAGCTTTATCACGTTAATAGTGATCTTAGTCTTGTCAGCCGCTGTTGCCAGCGCGCAAGGTGACCAAGAGGGTTACCGTTTAGGGACGGGGGACAAGGTAAAGGTGACCGTGTTTGGACATGAGGACCTTTCGGGCGAATCGGATATAGACAGCGCAGGAAACCTAGCCTTGCCACTTATCCAGACCGTTAAGGCGAGTGGTCTCACGGTGCAAGAGCTGGAGCGGTCCATTGTGGCCAAGCTATCGCCGAATTACCTTAAAAATCCACGTGTTAGCGTTGAGGTCATTAATAACCGCCCGTTCTTCATTCTTGGAGAGGTACAAAAACCAGGTAGCTATCCTTATGTGAATAATATGACGGTCGTGACCGCAGTCGCTTTGGCCGGCGGTTTTACCTACCGGGCGGATACCGATGAAGTCTATATTACTCGAGCCACGGATAAAGGAAAATCCAAACAATCGGCGGATCAAAACACACCGGTGTTGCCGGGGGACGTAATCGAAGTTCCTGAACGGTACTTCTAAAAAGACGGTATTGCCTGCTTACCGTCGTGTCCTTCACGAACGATTGTTATCCCGTTCCAGGGCTTGAGGCGTCTGTCGCACCTGCGGATTCATGGGTAGGATCTGGGACGTTGCGGCTGGGGCTCTAGCCGTCGAGGAAGCGGGCGGTGTTGTAAGACGCTTCAATGGTGCCGGAATTGACTATCAATGCGCGCCCAATCTGCGGACCGTATCTATTTAGCGAAGGAACTGGACAACCCTACACTATCGATGGATGAGTGGGCCGTGCAGGAGTCGAACCTGCGACCAACGGATTAAAAGTCCGCTGCTCTACCGACTGAGCTAACGGCCCGTGTATCGAGCGGGGGAGATAATACCGAATACGCAACGGAGAAAAAAGCGAACGACGGATTCACAGATCCCCGCAAGCGCGGCCGGCGCCACCGCGCTGGACGCTCTTGATTTTTCAGCCGTAGCCGTTATGTTGGTATAAAGGATCCACAAAACGAGTAGTTTCTCATGCCTTTCTATGAGTATGAATGCGCCGATTGCGCGCAGCGTGTTGAGGTCTTACAGCAGATCAGCGATGAGCCGCTCTCGCAATGTCCCACCTGTAATGCTCAAAGCATAAGAAGATTGGTTTCCGCGGCCGGATTCCGGCTCAAGGGTTCGGGCTGGTACGCCACGGACTTCAAGAACAAGGGCATGCAAGCCGGCGACAAAGGGGAGGATAAGACCGAAAAAGCCGCTGCCTTAAAGGAAGAAACCGGAAGCGGGTCCAGCACGAGTGCCTCGTCCGAATCGAAATTGCCGTCCACAACGGCCGATCAATAGCCATTGACGGCCCTTAAGGGATTGATCAGCTCGCATTGCGCTCGTCTGAACCAGCCCGTACCATTGCCGTTTTCGTTGCGAAGCGAGCGGCGGGGGTATGGTGCGCAGTCATTACTGCGGGCAATTGAATCTTGCGCATATAGATAAAGAGGTCGAGGTTTGCGGGTGGGTGCACCATCAGCGTGACCACGGCGGTGTGATTTTTATCGACCTTCGCGACCGCGAGGGGCTCGTACAAATCGTCTTTGACCCGAGTACCCCCGCAAGCTTTAGCGTCGCCGAGCGTGTCCATAGCGAATACGTCTTGGGGGTGAAGGGCCGCGTGCGGCCGCGCCCCCCAGGCACCGAGAATCCCAGCTTGAGCACCGGGGCAGTGGAAATCCTCGCGCAGGCCATACAGATCCTCAATAGCGCCGAGACGCCGCCGTTCCAGCTCGAGGACGAGGGCGTCCAGGAGGAATCGCGGCTCCGGTTTCGCTATATGGATCTGCGGCGTCCCAAGATGCAGCGGAACATCCGCTTGCGCGCCCAGGTCTGCCGCATTCTGCGATGCTTCCTCGACGAGCACGGCTTCCTGGAAATCGAGACCCCGATGCTGACGCGGGCTACCCCGGAAGGGGCGCGCGATTACCTAGTCCCCAGTCGCAACCATCCCGGAAAATTTTTCGCACTCCCGCAATCCCCGCAAATCTTCAAACAGTTGCTCATGATGTCGGGCATGGATCGGTATTACCAGATCGTGCGCTGCTTCCGCGACGAGGATCTGCGCGCCGATCGTCAACCGGAGTTTACACAGATCGATATCGAGACATCCTTCATGGACGAGACCGCGATCACTGCTCTTATGGAGGAGATGATCAGAAAACTGTTTAACGACGCCCTCGGCGTAGCGCTTCCCGCCGAGTTCCCGCGCATGAGCTACCATGAGGCGATGCGCCGCTTTGGAACCGACCGGCCCGATCTACGCGTCCCCCTGGAGTTGGTCGATGTGGGCGATCTCGTTAAGTCGGTCGAGTTCAAGGTTTTCTCCGCTCCGGCGAATCGATCGGGCGGCCGCGTGGCCGCCCTGCGGGCTCCGCACGGGGGGGAACTGACGCGTAAGACGATCGACGGCTACGCGGATGTCGTGGCCATCTACGGAGCGAAAGGCGTCGCTTACATCAAGATCAACGAGCGCGAACGCGGCCGCGACGGGTTGCAATCGCCCATCTTGAAATTTCTGCCCGATGAGGTCATTCATGGCATCCTCGATCGCACGCGGGCTGAGAATGGCGATCTCATTTTCTTTGGCGCCGGTGAAGCCAAGATCGTGAATGAAGCGCTGGGCGCTTTGCGCTTAAAGCTCGGACAGGATTTATCCGTTGCCGTGAGTGACTGGAAACCGCTGTGGGTGGTTGACTTCCCGATGTTCGAGCGCAACCAGGAAGAGCGGCGCTGGGAAGCGCTGCATCATCCTTTCACCGCGCCCAAGATCGGCGAGGCGTCGCAACTGGAGACCTCGCCGGGCGATTGTCTGTCCCGCGCCTACGATCTGGTCTTGAACGGCACCGAGATCGGAGGCGGGTCCATCCGTATCCACCGCCGGGAGGTGCAACAAGCGGTGTTCCGGCTACTCGGGATCGGTGAGGAGGAAGCGCAAGAGAAATTTGGCTTTCTCCTCGAAGCTCTGCGCTTTGGGTGTCCGCCCCACGGAGGGATCGCGTTCGGGTTGGATCGCCTCGTTATGCTGATGGCGGGCGCCTCCTCGATCCGCGATGTCATCGCCTTCCCGAAGACGCAATCGGCTGCTTGTCCGCTCACGGCCGCTCCCGCGGCTGTCCCCGATGCGCAACTGCGTGAGTTATCGATTGCCGTGCGGCGCGCGGTGACTGACTAGCGTGGTATGTACCTACGACTATCCTCACCCGGCGCTTACCACCGGCGTCGTGCTGTTCATCATCCGGGATCACAAGCTGCGAATACTACTCATTCGCCGCGAGGTGGTGGAATTAATCACGTAATTTGCGTGTCAAATAACACAGCGGCGCGCGCCGGAAAGGAATATTATCGAGTTTTCGCTAGAATCCTAGAGACTAGAATCCTAGAGATATGATCAGTTTTAATCCGATTCGAGAACGTCACCCGGTAAAAACACGGTCGTACGAGGTGCCGGAAACGGTGACCGAGCAGCTCGAACCTGAGGAACGCGCGCGTCTCGTGGGCACGATTAAGCGCCTGCTGAGGGACAGAAAAGCGGTGATCGTTGCGCATTATTACACCGACTCGGCGCTGCAGCAGCTCGCCGACGAGACGGGAGGTCACGTTTCCGACTCCCTGGATATGGCCCGTTTCGGTTATGAGCACCCAGCATCGACGCTGGTCGTCGCCGGTGTGCGCTTTATGGGCGAGACCGCCAAGATCCTGAACCCCGAGAAGCGCGTGCTGATGCCGGATCTGGAGGCAACTTGCTCGCTCGATCTCGGCTGCCCGGCCGACGAGTTTTCGGCCTTTTGCGATGCCCACCCCGATCGCACCGTGGTCGTCTATGCCAACACCAGCGCCAGGGTAAAGGCGCGCGCCGACTGGGTCGTCACCTCGAGCAGCGCGGTCGACATCGTCGCGCATCTTGCGGCGCGCGGGGAGACAATCCTCTGGGCGCCGGATAAGTATTTGGGCGGCTATATCCGCGAGCAGACCGGCGCCGACATGGTCCTCTGGAACGCGGCCTGTGTGGTGCATGAGGAATTTAAAGGACTCGAGCTCGAAGCGCTCCGCGGGCAGCACCCCGATGCCAAGGTCTTGGTGCATCCGGAATCCCCCGCGTCGGTTGTGGCGCAGGCGGACGCGGTCGGCTCGACGAGCGCGCTCATCAAGGCGGCGCGTAACCTCGATGCTTCCAAATTCATCGTGGCCACTGACAAAGGCATCTTTTACAAGATGCAGCAGGCCGCTCCGGGCAAACAGCTCATCGAGGCGCCCACGGCCGGCCGCAGCGCCACCTGCAAGAGCTGTGGACACTGCCCCTGGATGGCGATGAATGGGCTTGGAAAACTCGCGGCCTGCCTTGAACATGGGAACAATGAAATCCTGCTGGACCCCCCGATCGCCGCTCGGGCACGCGTGCCGATCATGCGTCTGCTCGACTTTACCAAAGCGCGCGGTCAGGCCGTTTTCGGTACCAACGACGCCTAGCGGACCACACTCGGCGTATGCCGATGATCCCGCGAGCGGAAGCGGTGATTTTAGTCCACGGCCTTTTCATGACCGGCTGGGATATGACCGTCTTGCGGCGGCGCTTACTTAGGATCGGCTTTACCACCCACCAATTCTCCTACCCGAGTACGCGCTTCGAGCCGCTACGCAACGCCCAAGACCTGAAAAACTTCACGGACCGCATCGACGCGCCGGTGATCCACTTCGTCGCGCATAGCCTGGGCGGACTGGTCGTGCGTCATTTCTTCCATGAGTCCCCACCACGACGTCCCGGCCGGATCGTCACGCTGGCCACTCCTCATCAGGGGAGCCGCGCGGCGGCAAAGCTGGCATCGACGGGCTGCGGCCGTGCAGTATTGAGGAAAAGCCTAAAGCAGGGTCTGCTTGGAGATCTACCGGCTTGGAACGG
>JBOIDH010000136.1:0-6283 GCA_050740495.1 Gammaproteobacteria bacterium
ACCGTGGTGTTGGTGACGCATGATCTCGATACCCTCTGGCGGGTGACCGATCGGGTGGCGTTCCTGGCGCAAAAAAAAGTCATCGCCCTCGCGCCGATAGCCGAATTGAGCGCGCATCCGCACCCCGAAGTCCGCGCTTATTTTTCCGGCCCGCGCGGTCGCGCCGCGCAAGCTTCCACATGGACCCGCGCGTAAACTTTACGTTGGTCGGCCTGTTCGTCCTCGTCTTCGGCGCCGCGTTGATCTGGATGGCGGTATGGCTGAGCGCACAAGAGGACCATAAGACCTATGAAACCTATGTCGCGTACGTGTACGAATCCGTGGCCGGCCTCGCGCCCCGCGCGGCGGTAAAGTACCGCGGCGTCGATGTTGGATTTGTGCGCAAGATCGGCCTCGACAAAGGTAACCCGGAGCGGGTACGGCTGTTGCTCGACATCGAGGCCGGCACTCCGGTTAACGCCGACACGGTGGCGCTATTATCGGTCTACGGCATCACCGGGCTCGCCTTTGTCGATTTGACTGGCGGCAATCGCCACTCTGCGCCGTTGGCGGCTCGTCCCGGCGAACGTTACCCCGAGATCCGCACCGGGCCGTCGCTGCTCGCCTCCGCGTCCAGCGGCCTGATGCAAGCCACCGAGCTGGCGCGAGAATTCAAGAAGATCGCGGAGCAGATCCTTAAATTGTTGAACCAGGAAAATCAGGACGCATTGAGCAACACGTTGCAAAACATCGACCGGATCACCACCGCGCTCGCAACCCGCGGCCAGGAGATCGGGACCACCCTTGTGCGCGTGGACACCATCCTTGACGACGCCGCCCTCACGGTGCAAGAGTTGCCGGAGCTCCTGAGTGCGCTACGCAAGGGCGCCGAAGGGATACATTCCGTGCTCGGCACGGTCGATCGTACGGCCACGAATCTCGACGGACTGATCGTCGACACCCGCGCCGATCTCGGGCGGTTCTCGCGTGGCGCCGTCGCGCAGGCGACCCCAATTTTGGCTGACCTGCGCCAACTCGTGGATAACCTGCAGCGCTTGACCGAGGCGATCGAACGTGATCCCAATGCGCTCTTGTTCGGCCGGCGAGTGCGCCGGGGACCGGGCGAATGACGATATTGGTAAAGCATGCCTGCGTGTTGCTCGTGCTCGCTCTGAGCGGATGTGCAGCCTTCAACCGCTCGCCGGAGCAGCCGCCGCAAATCTATGTGCTCAGGGCCACGCCCATCGACACGCAAGCCAAGCCGGCGGAAAACCACTTAAGCGTGCTCGTCTCGGCGCCCAAGGCTTGGCCGGGTTACGACCGGGCGCGCATCGCTTATGTGCGTCATCCACTGCAAGTCGATTACTACGCCGAGAGCGAGTGGGCCGATCAGCCGGCGCGGATGTTAGAGCCCCTATTGATGACGGCGCTGGAAGAATCCAATCTTTTCAACGCGGTCATCTCCGCAACCAGCGGTGCGATCGCGGAGCTGCGGATCGATACCGAGATCGTTCAGATCCATCACGAGTTCTTGAACGCTCCAAGCCAGGGCCGGGTCGCGATCCGTGCCCAACTCATCGACCTGACCAAGAACCGGGTCCTCGGCACGCGCGTCTTCAGTGCGACCGAATCCGCTCCCACCGAGGATGCCAGAGGCGGGGTGACGGCCATCAATAACGCCTTGCAAGTGATTCTCGGGGCGATCGTGGATTTTTGGCGGGACACGCTCGGCAAGCCGGGTTTTAAGGATTTATCGAGCTAGCACGATGGCGGCCACTTACACTCCAGAGCAGCGCCGAGACCAACTCCAAACCGCACTGACTCAGCGCATACTGATTCTCGATGGCGCCATGGGAACGATGATCCAGTCCTACGAACTCGAGGAACAAGACTTTCGCGGGAAACGCTTCGCACATCACCCCAGCGCCTTGAAGGGAAATAACGATCTACTGACGCTTACCCAGCCACAGATCATTGGCGCGATTCACCGCGCCTATCTGGAGGCCGGCGCCGATATCTTGGAGACCAATACCTTCAATTCAACCGCTATCGCGATGGCGGACTACCGGCTGGAATCCCTCGCTTACGACTTGAACTACGCCGGAGCCCATCTGGCCCGCGCCGCCGCCGACGAGTTCGAAGAACAAGAAGCGGGCCGCCCCCGGTTCGTCGCCGGCGTGCTCGGACCCACGAATCGCACGGCCTCGATCTCGCCGGATGTCAACAATCCGGGTTTCCGAAACACGAGCTTCGCCGAGCTGGCCGAGGCGTACACGGCCGCTATCCGGGGCTTGCTCGATGGCGGCGCCGATGTGCTTTTGGTTGAGACCGTCTTCGACACCCTCAACGCCAAAGCGGCCTTGTTCGCCATCGACGAGTATTTCCAGAACCACAACCTCCGCGTTCCGATCATGATTTCGGGAACCATCACCGACGCCAGCGGGCGCACATTGACGGGCCAGACCACCGAGGCGTTCTGGAATTCGGTCGCACATGCTAATCCGCTCGCGATCGGTTTGAATTGTGCACTCGGCGCCACGGAGTTGAGGCCCTATGTAAAGGAGATGGCGAGAATCGCCGGCTCTTACGTCAGCACCCATCCCAACGCTGGCCTGCCGAACGAGTTCGGCCAGTATGACGACGGCCCCGAGTCCATGGCCGGCGTACTGCGGGAGTTCGCCGAGAGCGCATTCCTGAACATCGCCGGCGGCTGCTGCGGCACGACGCCAGCGCATATCCGAGCGATCGCGGAGGCATTACGCGATCTCCCGCCGCGCCGCGTCCCGGAGATCCCGCGCCGCTGCCGGCTGAGTGGTCTGGAACCGCTGACGATCGGAGCGGAGGTGAATTTCGTCAATATCGGCGAGCGCACCAACGTTACCGGCTCACCGAAATTCGCCGCGCTGGTGCGCGCGGGCGAGCTCGATGCCGCGGTGCGGGTGGCGCGGCATCAGGTGGAGAACGGCGCTCAGATGATCGATGTCAACATGGACGAAGGCATGCTCGATTCCGAAGCATTGATGATCCGGTTCATGAATCTGATTTCCGCGGAGCCCGAGATCAGCCGCGTGCCGGTGATGATCGACTCCTCCAAATGGAGCATCATCGAAGCCGGACTCCGGTGCCTGCAGGGGAAAGGCGTGGTCAACTCGATTAGCCTGAAAGAAGGCGAGGAGCGCTTTGTCGAGCATGCGCGCTTGGTGCGCCGTTATGGCGCGGCGGTCGTCGTCATGGCCTTCGATGAGCGCGGGCAAGCCGATACCGCGGAGCGAAAATTCGCGATCTGTAAACGCTGCTACGAAATCCTCACTGAAAAGCTCGGGTTTCCGCCGGAAGACATCATCTTTGATCCCAACGTGTTAACGGTCGGGACGGGGATTGAAGAGCACAACGATTATGCCTTGGCGTTTTTCGAAGCCACGCGCGAGATCAAACATCACCTTCCCCATGCGCTCGTCAGTGGCGGCGTAAGCAACGTCTCGTTCTCGTTTCGCGGTAACAACCCGGTACGCGAGGCCATGCACACCGCCTTTCTGTATCACGGTATCAAGGCCGGGATGGACATGGGCATTGTGAATGCCGGGCAGCTCGGGATCTACGAGGACATAGCCCGTGAACTGATGGAAAGGACTGAAGATGTCCTTTTGAATCGCCGTGCCGACGCCACCGAAGCCTTAGTCAAATTTGCCGAAACCGTCAAGGGCGAAGCGAGAGAAAAACACGATGATTCCGCCTGGCGTAACCAGAGTGTGCAAGAACGCCTGGTGCATGCTCTCGTCAAAGGGATCACCGATTACATCGAAAGCGATACCGAAGAAGCGCGACAAGCTCATGAGCGCCCGCTGCAGGTCATCGAAGGCCCGCTCATGGACGGCATGAACGTGGTCGGTGATCTCTTCGGGGCGGGCAAGATGTTTCTACCCCAAGTCGTCAAGAGCGCGCGCGTGATGAAAAAAGCGGTCGCCTACCTCACCCCGTATATCGAGACGGAAAAACGCGCCGGCGGCGTCATACGGAATAACGGCAAGATCATCATGGCCACCGTCAAGGGTGATGTGCACGACATCGGCAAGAATATCGTGGGCGTGGTCCTTCAATGCAACAACTTCGAGGTCATCGATCTCGGCGTGATGGTTGCGGCGGAAAAGATCCTCGAGACCGCTAGGCAGGAACACGCCGATTTTATCGGCCTGAGCGGCCTCATCACGCCATCGCTCGATGAGATGGTGAACGTCGCCAAGGAAATGCAGCGCCAAGGCTTCACGATCCCCCTCCTCATCGGCGGCGCCACGACCTCACGTACACACACGGCGGTCAAGATCGCACCGAATTACCAACAGCCAACGGTCCATGTGCGTGATGCCTCGCGCGCGGTCGGAGTCGCCACGAAGTTAATGAGCCAGGAACTGCGGACCGAGTTCGCCGCTGGAATAAATCAGGAATACGAGGAAGTGCGCGAACGCCATAAGGGACGCCAAGCGCGCACCGAATGGGTTACCCTCGCCGCGTCAAGGAAAAATAAACTCGCGGCGGATTGGCGCGCGTACAATCCTCCCGCACCAAAGCAACTCGGAGTTTTCATGTTCGCGGACTATTCCTTGGAGGAGCTGAGCCACTACATCGATTGGACGCCTTTCTTTATCGCCTGGGAGCTTGCGGGACGTTATCCGCGGATCTTGGACGATGTCACCGTCGGCGATGCGGCGCGGAGGCTTTTCCGTGACGCCCAAGTGATGCTAGCGCAGCTCGTCGAGGAAAAATGGCTGCGCGCATCCGGCGTCATCGGCTTATTCCCCGCGAATACCGTGGGCGAGGACGACATCGAGATCTATACCGATGAGACTCGTTCCGGGGAGCTCACGGTGATCCACTTCTTGCGGCAACAGCAGAGGCGACCGCCGGGACAGCCCAATCTCGCGTTGGCCGATTTCGTCGCGCCGAAGGAAACCGGCGTCGCGGATTTTATCGGCGCTTTCGCGGTCACGGCCGGCATCGGCATAGAGGAAATCATCAAGCGCTTCGAGGATCAACACGACGATTATTCGTCCATCATGGTTAAGGCATTAGCGGACCGTCTGGTTGAGGCCTTCGCGGAGCGCATGCATGAACGCGTGCGCAAGGAATTCTGGGGCTACGCGCCCGAGGAAGGCATCGGCATCGAGGGACTGATCGACGAAAGCTATCAAGGGATCCGTCCCGCGCCTGGCTACCCGGCCTGTCCCGATCACACTGAAAAACCCTTGCTATGGCGGCTGCTCGATGCCGAACAGCATACCGGGATCCGTCTCACCGAAAGCTACGCGATGTACCCGATGGCCTCGGTGAGCGGCTGGTATTTCTCCCATCCACAGGCGCGTTATTTCGGACTGGGACCCATCAACGAAGACCAGGTCCACGACTATGCACGACGGAAGGGTATGGATCTCAAAGCGATCGAACGTTGGCTCGGGCCGAGCTTGGGTTATGAGCCCAATGAATAAGGTTTGCCATCCTTCGCTACGGCGTTGCGCCCGGTGCGTCACGGCGGCTACGTTATCAAGATCACGGCCGCGGAGCCGCTATAGCGCCAAGTCACGGCGCATAACAAGCGCCGGCGTATCCAACCGACCATCGCGAGGGAAATCACCATGGAGATCGCAGGCTACGTTTTGCTCACCGCGGCCGTTACCGTTTTCATCTACGGCGCCCTCGCTTATAACCGCTTCGTGATGCTGAAGCACAACGTCCGTAAGGCATGGGGAAACATCGATGTGCTCCTCAAACAGCGTCACGACGAGCTGCCAAAACTGGTCGCCACCTGCAAGGAATACATGAAGCATGAACAAGATACCTTGCGCAAGGTCGTTGAGGCGCGAAGTATGGTCGCCGCGGCACGTGAAGCCACGGATATTCCCGCCCTCGGTGCCGCGGAGAAGCTGTTGCGCTCCGGTCTTGGGCAACTTTTCGCACTGGTCGAGAACTACCCTGATCTTAAAGCCAACGAGACCTTTCACCATCTACAAAGCCGCATCACCGGCCTGGAGCACGACATCGCCGATCGGCGCGAGTTTTATAACGATGCCGTGAACGTTAATAACGTCAGCATCGAGCAATTCCCCGATTTGTTCATCGCGAAGTCATTCGACTTTCGAACGCACGAGGTACTGCTCTTCGAGGCCGCGGAAAAGACAGACCTCGATCTTCGCGTTTTATTTCAAACCCCATAGTCAATCGTGATGCTTCGCCCGTGGTGGCGAAATCTCGGCCACGGCTTTCTTTTGGCAAGCTGCTGGGCCTTGATCGCGGCTATGTTGTATGCGCCTCC
>JBOIDH010000137.1:0-6248 GCA_050740495.1 Gammaproteobacteria bacterium
CGGGTCGTAGACGCGGCCTTTGTAGGGCTCCAACATCTCGACCAGGAGCTTCACCACGCTGCGCGGGGTATAGAATTCGCCGCCTTTCTTGCCTTCGGCGCTCGCGAACTGGGAGAGGAAATACTCATAGACGCGCCCGAGCACGTCCCGCGAACGACCTGCCGCGTCGCCGATCCGAATGTTGCTGACGAGATCGACCAGTTGGCCGAGCCGCTCCTTGTCGAGCGCCGGGCGGGCGTAGTCCTTGGGCAGAACGCCCTTGAGCACCGGGTTGTCGCGCTCGATGCCGGTCATGGCGTCGTCCACGAGCCGCCCGATGATGGGCTGCCTCGCCTGGGCCTTGAGGTGTGCCCAGCGCGCCTCGGGTGGCACCCAGAAGATGTTGAGCGCCCGGTACTCGTCAGGATCCTCGGGGTCCGCGCCGTGCGCGCGCTCGGCCTCGAGCTTCGCGTGCTGCTCCTCGAAGGCGTCGGAGATGTACTTTAGGAAGATGAGTCCCAGGACGACGTGCTTGTACTCCGCCGCGTCCATGCTGCCGCGCAGGGCGTCGGCCATCTGCCAAAGCTGGGCTTCGTAGCCGATGGTGGCGGCTGTGCTATTCGCAGAGGTTGAGTTTTTCTTCATCTTCGGCACGTGCGTTACCTCTCCTCGATTACTTCGCGACGGCTTCGGGCGCGCCTAACGAGTTGACATGTCTCGTCGCTCGCTCCGCGGCTCCTGGCGCTCGGGGATGCTGGCGACGATTTAATCACAAGCTCTCAGAGGGTCGCAAAGACCTTGCGCGCGGCCTCGATCGTCGCGGTGATCTCGGCCGGACTATGGGCGCTCGACACGAACCCGGCCTCAAAGGCGGAGGGAGCGAGGTATACGCCCGACTCGAGCATCCCATGGAAAAACCGCTTGAACCGTTCCTGATCCGCACGCATGACCGCGGCTAAGCTGGTGACAGTCGGATCCTCCGTGAAGAAGATCCCGAACATCCCTCCCAGGTGATTGCTCGTCAGCGGCACGCCTGCCTCGGCTGCACAGCGGCGGAGTTGACGGGTAAGGTCGGCGGTCGTCGCGCCGAGTGCGTCGAAGAAACCAGGTTGCGATACGATCTCCAAGGTCGCGAGCCCGGCGGCCATCGCCACCGGGTTTCCCGAGAGGGTCCCGGCTTGGTAGATCGGTCCGTTCGGCGCGAGCTCGTCCATGATCTCCGCGCGTCCGCCGAAAGCCCCCACGGGCAAACCGCCGCCGATGACCTTCCCGAGGGTGGTGATATCGGGGCGTACATTGAAATACCCTTGCGCCCCGCTGAGCCCGACGCGAAAACCGCTCATGACCTCATCGAAAATGAGCAGGCTTTCGTAGTGATCGCAGAGCGCACGCAGTCCCTCGAGGAAGCCCGGCGCCGGTAATACGCAATTCATGTTGCCCGCGACCGGTTCGACGATCACCGCGGCGATGTCCTCGCCGAGCTCGGCGAAGACCTCATGCACTTGCTCCAAGGCATTGTAGGCCACGGTGAGGGTGTGCTGCGCCAATGCGGCCGGGACGCCCGGAGAGCTCGGCACCCCCAAGGTCAACGCCCCGGAGCCGGCCTTGATCAACAAGGAATCCGCATGCCCGTGATAGCAACCTTCGAACTTGAGGATCTTGTCGCGTCGGGTAAAACCCCGGGCTAGCCGGATGGCGCTCATCACGGCTTCCGTGCCGGAGCTGACCATGCGCGCGCGCTCGATGGACGGTAAATGTTTGCAAAGGGTCTCGGCCATCGCGGTCTCGATCTCAGTGGGCGTGCCGAAGCCGAGGCCACGGTCCACACTTTCCTTGACCGCCGCGATGACTCTTGGATGGGCATGGCCGACGATCATCGGGCCCCACGAACCGACGTAGTCGATATAACGGCGCTCGTCCGCGTCGATGATGTACGCGCCCTCCCCGCGCCGGAAGAACAGCGGGGTGCCGCCGACGCCCTTGAATGCCCGGACCGGGGAATTGACCCCGCCCGCGATCACGCGCTGGGCACGGCGGAATAGTTCCTGGGAACGGGACATTCCAGTCTCCTTGTTTATGTATGCTGAGAAAAGAGCCGCGCATAGCGACCGGCCGCGGCGCGTACGTCGGCGGCGCCAAACACCCCTTCGATGACGGCCAGGATATCCGCGCCGGCATCGAGAAGCAGCGCGCCGTTCTCGGGCGTGATGCCGCCGACCGCGACGATGGGAATGCTTAGCTGTCGCTTAGCCAGCGAGAGCAATGAGACCTTGGCGGCGGCCGGCCCGGGCTTCGATTTTGATGGAAAGAAGCGTCCGAAGGCCACATAGTCCGCGCCGTTGGCTTGTGCCGCGCGCGCGGTAGGCACATCGTCGTAGCAGGAAACTCCGATGATAGCGTCACCGCCGAGCACGGCGCGCGCGTCAGCGTAGCTCACGTCGTGGCGCCCGATATGCAGCCCGTCCGCATCCACGGCGCGGGCCAAGGCGAGATCGTCGTTCACGATCAACGGCCGTCCCTGCCGCCGGCAGATCGCGCATAGCGCTACGGCCTCGGTATAACGCTGCGCATACCCGCTCCGCTTGTTGCGGTGCTGGATCAACAAGGCGCCGCCGGCGATCGCCGCCGCGACGGCTGCCTCGATCCCGTCTGGAGCTCGGTAGATATCAGGGGTAATGACATACAGACCGCGAGAGGGGAGTTTTGGGTGAGGCATTGCGTTCTATTCTATCGGCGCCGTGGACCTGCGAAAATGTCGCGCTGCCGAATGCAACGGGGTAGTGAATGAAACGCTATATGTGTGTGATTTGCGGGTTTGTCTATGAAGAAGCCAAAGGCTGGCCCGGCGACGGAATCGCGCCTGGGACGCGCTGGGAGGACGTGCCCCCGAACTGGCAGTGCCCCGACTGTGGCGCGCGCAAGGAAGACTTCGAGATGATCGAGGTGTAGCGTATTCGTTACCTTCCTCTAGACCTCAATGCCTCGTCGCTGCTAGATCGGTTTAACCACGGCGAGGATGACCACGCCGGCAAGGATGAGTACGGGCAGCTCGTTGATCCACCGGTAATAAACGTGGGTGTGTCGGTTGCGGTCGTGGCGAAAATCATGAAGGAGCTTGCCCAAATAGATATGATAAGCGATCAGGATCGCGACCAAACCGAGTTTCGCGTGCAGCCATCCTGCGCGCGCGTAGTGTTCCCAGCCGTTCGCGATCACCGTGGCGGCGCCGAACAGCACGGTCAGTAGCGCGCCTGGCGTCATGATGCCGAAAAAGAGCTTGCGCTCCATGAGCTTAAACCGGTCGAGGCTGATGGAGTCGCTGCTCTCCGCGTGATAAACGAACAAGCGGGGTAGATAAAATAGCCCGGCAAACCAAGCCACCATAAAGATAATGTGCAACGCTTTTAGCCACAACACAACGGCGTGCACGCTATCTACGAGTCCGATCTCAGCGCGAGAAGGATCGAAAACGACCGCAGTGCAGCAAAAAAACATTCAGTAAATGCTCTCGAAGGTGTTGACACAAGCCGCCACGCAAACTAAGCTGCGTCTGTCGTGGCCAACCAAGCTCTCTGAGCCATGACTTGAAACATAATAACTATAAAATGACTTAAGCGGCTTCGGCCGCTTTTTCTTTTTCCGGGGCCCTGACGCTCACCCGCAGCTTAGAGTAGATTCGAATCAATGATCAAGGTTGCCGTCGTCGGCGGAACCGGGTACACCGGCGTCGAGCTATTGCGCTTGCTCGCGCAACACCCGGCGGTTAGTCTCGAGGTTATCACCTCACGTGCCGAGGCGGGCATGCCTGTCGCCAGCATGTTCCCGAGTTTAAGAGGGCATGTCGACTTGGCGTTTTCACCGCCCGACATCGAACGCTTGCAAGGGTGCGAGTTGGTTTTTTTTGCAACCCCGAATGGGACCTCGATGACCCTGGTGCGGCCATTGATCGATGCCCGGGTCCGGGTCATAGACCTGGCGGCGGATTTCCGGCTTAGGAGCGCCGAGGTATTCGAGCGCTGGTATGGTTTGCGCCACGGGTGTCCGGATCTTTTAGAGCAGGCGGTTTACGGCCTGCCGGAATTAAATCGTGAAGCGATCAAGGACGCCCATCTTGTTGCCAATCCGGGTTGTTACCCTACGGCGGTCATACTCGGCCTCGCGCCTGTCATCGAGGCGCGCCTGGTGCGAGCGGATCGATTGATCGCCGACGCCAAATCAGGCGTCAGTGGTGCGGGCCGGCAGGAGAGCGTCGCCCACCTGTTCGCCGAAGCTGGTGATACACTGAAGGCGTATAGCGTCGCGGGTCACCGGCACCTTCCTGAAATCCTGCAGGCGCTCGCCCGCATCACCGGTAGCGAGGCCGATCTCGTGTTTGTACCGCATTTGGTCCCGATGATCCGCGGTATCCATGTTACCCTGTATGCCGAGCTGCTTCGTCGCGAGGTCGATATTCAACACGTGTACGAAGAAAGATATCGGCGGGAACCGTTCGTTGACGTGCTGCCGCCGGGAAGCCACCCAGAGACGCGTTCGGTGAGAGGGTGCAATACTTGCCGTATTGCCACGCACCGGCCGGGTAAAGGCGATCGAATAGTGGTATTATCCGTGATCGATAACTTGGTCAAAGGCGCGGCCGGCCAAGCGATTCAAAACATGAATCTGATGTTCGGGCTGGAGGAAACGTGCGGTCTGGCAAGCATTGGCTTGTCGCCTTAAGGTGTGAGTTCGCGCGTCCGTCCTCTCAGCGTTGAGTCGAGCGTGCGTCTGAAGGGTGGGTCCACGGGATCGGAGATCGAAGCGCCGGCTCATGTGGAGGGGGTGATTGGAAATGTTCGGAAGACGGAAAAAGCGAAAAATTTCCAAAGTGGATTCGGTCGTCGGGCAAAACACCCAGGTTTTGGGCAACGTCAGCTTCGATGGCGGCTTGCATGTTGACGGTGCGATCAAGGGCAACGTTTATGCGACCGACCAGCAAAGCTCGGTGCTGACGTTGAGCGACCGCGGTACGATTGAAGGCGAGGTGCGGGTTCCTTATGTGGTTTTAAACGGCGTGGTATTGGGAGACGTTTATGCTAACCAGCATATTGAACTGGCGCCGAGCGCCCGCGTCGAAGGTAATGTTTATTATCGATTGATCGAGATGGCGGTCGGCGCGGAAGTCAATGGCAAGTTGGTGCGTACCCCCGAGACCGAGAAGCTGGCACTGGCGTTAAGCCATCACAGCGTGGTTGAATCCGAAGCGCTGTCGGTGGCTGGCGTCAGAACCGCGGCAACGAGTTCGGATGAGTAGTTTTAGCTTGTCGGCGGTTAATGATACACTTTAAAGCGTAAATTGGATGGAACAGCATGAACACGATCGCTACAGAAAATCCTTTAATGTTCACTGATGCCGCAGCAATCAAAGTGCGCGAGCTCATGGCTGAAGAAGACAACGCGGCGCTTATGCTGCGCGTATTTATCTCGGGGGGCGGATGTTCCGGCTTTCAGTACGGGTTTACCTTTGAAGAAGCGCTCGGCGATGGGGATACGATCGTCGAAAATCAGGGCGTCAAGCTTTTGGTTGACCCGATGAGCTTCCAATACCTTAGCGGCGCGGAGATCGATTACAGCGAAGGACTCGATGGCGCTCGCTTCGTGATTCGCAACCCCAATGCCGCTACCACCTGCGGATGCGGATCCTCATTTTCGACTTAGCGGCTGGCCGATTAGCCGCCGCGGGTGGGACATGCCTCGGCTTAGGGGCGGATGCGCGCAGTGGTTTGGGCCATCAAGGTGACGCGAGCCCGTTCCGTCGTACTCGCTAAATCCTGTGAAGGTCCGGTATGGGAAACCGCTAATGCGTCGAGTTTGCTTAATAAGCTCCTTGTCTCTGCCTTGAACTGTGCCAGGTGCCGCCCTTCTAGAGGCAGGGCATTCGGTAGTTTAACCGTCAGCGGGTTCTTATGGACGCCGTTGACTCGAAACTCATAGTGTAAGTGTGGGCCCGTGGCGGATCCTGTACGGCCTACATAGCCGACGATCTGTCCCTGACGAACGTGCTGCCCCGGCCGCAAGCGGCTCGCAAAGCGCGATAAATGCGCGTACAGTGTGCTGTAGGTTAGGCTGTGTTCCAGGATGATGGTATTACCGTAACCGTTTTGCCTGCCGACGAATTTCACCTTACCGTTACCGCTTGCCTTGATAGGTGTTCCCTGCGGAGCGGCATAATCGACGCCGCGATGCGCTCGAATCGTATGTAAAATCGGATGTCTACGGTGCGGGTTGAAGTG
>JBOIDH010000138.1:0-6205 GCA_050740495.1 Gammaproteobacteria bacterium
GCGAAGCAGGCGCGGGACAAGGAATTCCAGGCGGTGATGCCGCTCCGCGGTAAGATCTTGAATACCTGGGAGGTGGATCCTGGCCAGGTCCTCGGTTCCCAGGAAGTACATGATATCGCTGTCGCGACCGGCGTGGACCCGGGATCGCCCCGGATCGAGGGCTTGCGCTACGGGAAGATCTGCATCTTGGCGGATGCGGATTCCGACGGCCAGCACATCGCCACTTTGCTCTGCGCTCTGTTTCTACGCCATTTCCGTCCCGTGGTGGCCGCGGGACATGTGCATGTCGCGATGCCGCCGCTCTATCGCATCGATATCGGCAAAGAGGTTTTTTACGCCCTTGACGACGAGGAAAAGCAAGGCGTGCTCGATCGGATCGCCGCCGAGAAACTCAAGGGCAAGGTCAACGTGCAGCGTTTCAAGGGGCTCGGGGAAATGAATCCCTTACAGCTTCGCGAAACTACGATGGCGCCCGAGACCCGGCGACTGGTGCAGCTCACTCTCGTGCAAGACGACCGGAGCGACGAGCTCATGGACATGCTGCTCGGGAAAAAGCGCGCCGCCGACCGCCGCGTGTGGCTGGAGCAGAAGGGGGATCTGGCGGCGCTTTGAGTGCCCTTCGGCTTCTTGGAGCCATCTTGTTCAACACTCGAGAGGTGAGTATCTCAAGCGGCATCCGGCCCAACGGCCGTGCCTCGATCCCACGGGGCGGGCGCGAATCGCTCGGCGAGGAAATCCACGAACGCGCGCACTTTGGGCGAGAGATACCGGTTATGGGGGTAGACCGCATAGAGAGTAGACGGCTCGGTTGGATAGTCGTCCAGTACGGTGACCAGCGTCCCGCTCCGGAGCGCCTCGCCCACCAGGAAGGTTGGGGTACGCGTGAGCCCGATGCCGGCCAGCAACATATCCCGGATCGCCAGGCTGTTGTTGGACCGATAGCTTCCCGACACGGTAACGCTGCGTTTGCCCCCCGGGCCATTGAAGTGCCAGTCGTTGCCGCTCGTCAGGGTGTAGATCAAACAGTTGTGGCGGATCAGATCCTCAGGCGTTTCGGGGATCCCAGCACGCTCCCAATAGAGCGGTGCGGCACAGACCACAAAGCGAATGGGCGTCAGCCTCCGTGCCACCAAGGTCGAATCGGGAAGCGCGGTGATGATCCGCAGCGTCACGTCATAGCCTTCCTCGATGACATCCACGAAGCGGTCGTTGTAGCTCACATCGAGCGTGATCTCCGGGTAGTGCTTAAGGAACTCGGGTAGCGCGGGGCCAAGGTGCAGGATCCCGAAGGACATGGGCGCGTTGAGCTTGAGGGTCCCGCGCGGTGCCGCCTGGACATGGCTCACGCAACGCTCGGCGGTGGCGATCTCCTCCAGCGCCAGGCGGCTGCGCTCATAGAGCGCGGCTCCCGCCTCGGTCAGGCTCAAGCGCCGGGTGGTGCGGTTGAGGAGCCGCGCGCCGAGCCGCGCCTCGAGCCGGGTCACATACTTGCTCACCACCGATTTGGCGATCCCCAGCCGCTCCGCGGCGGCGGTAAAGCTCTTCGCCTCGACGACCCGTACGAAGACCACGATGTCGGTTAGCTCGTCCAAGCGCCCTCAGATTGATCATCCTTCGCGAACAATCTTGTTCCAGGAGACTAGATTATCAAAGAACGACGCGCAAGTAAGATCTACGTTACATTGTGTTTCGTGTTTCAATCCTGACGAGTTCGAAAGGAGATCCCTATGGCAACGCCTGACCGATGAGCGGCGCTCGAAGCAAAGAGCCCAGTTGTTTGACTTTGTGTCTTCGATAAAGAGGTAACCGATGAAAAACGCACAAGCGCTCCGACTCACGGAAACGGATCTCTTCACACCCCTACGGCTCGGGCCTTACATGGTGCCGAACCGCATCGTAATGGCGCCCTTGACCCGCAACCGCGCAGGTCCGGGCAATGTCCCGCAGGCGATGAACGTGCGCTACTACGCGCAGCGCGCCTCGGCGGGGCTTATCATCACCGAGGCCACGCAAATCTCACCTCAGGGCGTGGGCTATCCGGACACCCCAGGGATCCACAATGCGGCGCAGGCCGCAGGCTGGAGAAACGTGACCCAGGCCGTGCACGAGCGGGGCGGTCGCATCTTTCTGCAGCTCTGGCACGTGGGTAGGATCTCCCATCCCTCCTTGCAGCCCGATGGGGCATTGCCGGTGGCCCCCTCCGCGATCAAGCCAGCGGGTGAGGCTTACACGTACGAGGGGCTGAAACCCTTCGTAATGCCGCGCGCCCTCGACATCGCGGAGATCCCTGGTATTGTGGATCAGTACCGCACCGCCGCTCATTATGCCCTTACCGCCGGCTTCGATGGGATCGAGATCCACGCGGCTAACGGGTACCTCATCGACCAATTCCTGCGCGATGGCACCAATCACCGCACCGACGGCTACGGTGGCTCAGTGGAGAATCGGGCACGCTTTCTGTTCGAGGCCGTCGAGGCCGTCATCGGGGTGTGGGGACCCGGGCGCGTTGGCGTACGCCTCTCGCCGCTCAGTGCTTTCAACGATATGGTCGACTCGAACCCCGAGGCGCTCTTCGGATATGTCGCCGAACGGCTCGGTGATTACCCGCTCGCCGGCCTCCACGTGGTCGAAACGGAAGAGGAACACAACGTGCAGCCAGCGGCGGGCCTCGACTTCGGGCGACTACGCCGGCGCTACCACGGCCTGTACCTGGCTAACGGCGGATACGCGTACGAGCGCGCCACGGCCGCAGTCCGCGCGGACAGCGCAGACCTCGTCTCCTTCGGGCGCCTCTTCTTGGCCAACCCGGATCTGCCGGAACGCTTCTGCCGGAACGCGCCGCTCAACACGCCGGATCCTGCCACATTCTACGAGGGCGACTCAAGGGGCTATACGGACTATCCGACCCTCAGCGAGATCGGGTGGCGAGCTCGCGAGCGCGAAGCGTGCGACGATCTGCAGAAGACTGACGATAGGGTCCTGTTGCCGACGGAAGCGTAAGCGCCCGATTAGGAGAATCCCACGATGCAGACGACCGTCACCGAGATCGCGCCCGACGTCTTTCGCTTCTCGACGTTCGTATCCGACTTCGACATGCAGGTCAACCAATTTCTGGTCCGTGACGAGGAGCCGCTCTTGTGGCACACGGGCCTAAGAGCGCATTTTCCTTTGGTGCGCGATGCGGTTGCGACACTCATCCCGATCGAACGGCTCCGCTGGATTGGCTTCAGCCATTTCGAAGCCGATGAATGCGGCTCACTGGCCGACTGGCAGAGGCTCGCGCCACATTCGACCGCCCTCGCAAGCGTCATTGCCAAGGTTGTCAGCGTGGACGACAGCGCCGCGCTGCGGCCCGCCCGTGGCCTCGGCGATGATGAGATCTTTACAACCGGAACTTACCGCTTTCGCTTCCTGCAGACGCCGCATGTCCCGCACACGTGGGAGGCGGGGATGTTGTTCGAGGAGACCCACGCAACGCTATTTTGTTCTGATCTTTTTCACCACAATGGTAACGTCGCCCCAACGACGAGCTCCGACGTTGTGGATCTCTTCCGTCAGAAACTTACCCAAGATCAACAAGGCCCGTTCGCTTTTTACCTGCCTTGGACCACCCAGACGGAGCGCATACTCAGGCGCTTGGCGGCGTTGCGTCCGAAAACGCTAGCGGTCATGCACGGTTCGAGCTACGTCGGCGATGGCGCGCAGGCGATCGAGGCGCTCATCCCGATGCTCAAGGACGTCGTTGGTGGAGTATAGTCATGGGCGCTGCGCCTAGCCGCTTTGAAGGCGCTCTCGCGATCCGGTGAACACGGCGGCATCGGTGCGAGGAGACCCATCATGGATTTATCAGTGAACATGAACCGAAAAGAGAGGAGACGTGCATGAAACTCTATTTTGCGGCGGGCGCCTGCTCGATGGCCCCGCATATCGTGTTGCGTGAAGCCGCTTACACTTTCGATCTGGAAAGTGTGGATCTAGCCAAGAAGCGGACCGCGAGCGGCGAGGACTACACGAGCATCAACCCCAAGGGTTATGTGCCCGCCCTCAAGCTCGACAATGGGGAGGTCCTAACGGAGGTGGCGGTCATACTCCAGTACCTCGCAGATCAGAAGCCCGGCTCTGGATTAGCGCCCAAAACGGGGACGATGGAGCGCTACCGCTTGATGGAGTGGTTGAACTTCGTGTCCTCGGAGATCCACAAGCAGTTCGGCCCACTTTTCAATCCCAAGATCACGGCGGAATGGAAAGCGAATCAGTTAGATCTGCTCGGTCGGCGGTTCGACTACCTGACTGAGCGGCTCAACGGAAAGTCTTACCTGATGGGCGACCAGTTCACGGTGGTCGACGCCTACCTCTTTACCGTGCTCAACTGGAGCCCCATGCTTAAGGTCGATCTTGGGAAGTGGCCAAGACTCAAGGACTATATCACCCGCGTCGCGGCTCGCCCAGCGGTGAAGGAGGCAATGAACGCAGAGGGGCGACCGAGTAGCGGAAAGCAATGAAAAACGAAGTGGCTGTCGTGATGGGTGTCGGCCCGGGGCTTGGCGCGGCGCTGGTCAAGCGTTTTGCCAAAGAAGGATTCACTACGATCGCGGTCGCCAGACGGGCCTCAAGCTTGACCAGCCTGCGAGGCGGCGATGACCCGGTGATCTTGTACGATTGCGATGCGACCGTGCCCGAGCAAGTGGAACGACTGTTCCAGAAGATTCAATCGGACTATGGCCCGTTGCGCATCACGGTGTTCAATGCAGGTGCCTTTGAACGCCGTGAGGTCGTGCAGACCGATCCGGCGGATTTCGAACGCTGCTGGCGGATCGGCTGTTTTGCTGGGTTCCTGGTAGGGAAAGCCGCCGCGCGGGCGATGCTCAAGCAAGGGCAGGGCACAATCCTTTTTACCGGTGCAACTGCGTCCCTGCGGGGCAGTGCCGGTTTCGTGAACCTGGCTGCCCCCAAATTCGCCCTTCGCGCCCTCGCCCAAAGCATGGCGCGCGAGCTCAGTCCTCACGGGATCCATGTGGCGCACGTGATCATCGATGGTCAGATCCGCTCTGAACACCAGCATTTGCCGGCGGAACGGGGTGCCGATTCCCTGCTTGAACCGGATGCGATCGCCGATGCCTATCTGGCGATACACCGGCAACAGCGCAGTGCCTGGACGCTGGAGCTCGATCTACGGCCTTGGGTCGAGAACTTTTGAGCCGGCCTTGTTGTCGGACCCGGGATCGCCCCGGATCGAGGGCTTCCGCTACGGGAAGATCTGCCTCTTGGCGGATGCGGATTCCGACGGCCAGCACATCGCCACTTTGCTCTGCGCTCTGTTTCTACGCCATTTCCGTCCCGTGGTGGCCGCGGGATACGTGCATGTCGCGATGCCGCCGCTCTATCGCATCGATATCGGCAAAGAGGTCTTTTACGCCCTTGACGACGAGGAGAAGCAAGGCGTACTCGATCGGATCGCCGCCGAGAAACTCAAGGGCAAGGTCAACGTGCAGCGTTTCAAGGGGCGCGGGGAGATGAATCCCTTACAGCTTCGCGAAACCACGATGGCGCCCGAGACCCGGCGTCTGGTGCAGCTCACCCTCGCACAAGATCACCGGAGCGACGAGCTAATGGACATGCTGCTCGGGGAAAAGCGCGCCGCCGATCGCCGCGTGTGGCTGGAAGAGAAGGGGGATCTGGGCCGGAGAAAACCGCGTTTGGGCAACCGCGCTTCGTCAAATCTCCTTTCTCAAGCAGCCGTATCAGCTGCCGTCTCCAACTTGCCGAGCGACTTAAGTTTTTCCTGAAGTGACCAAGCGCTCAACTCCAAGCCATGTTTCCAACACAATGCCCCGAGTTCGAGGTAAAACTCCCGAAAACGATCGTAATCCCGAATCGGTATAACTAGCGGTGCGTCTTTGGCCACCAGAGAGCTAAAGTCGTGGGTTCCATGCGTGCCATCGGAAAATTCCAAATCGATCCAATAATCACGGTGGTATTTCGCCGAAATAATCTTAATCATTGTCTGCTCCCGGAATTCGTACCATAGGCTGTAGGGCCTGTCCCCGTTGCCAGTTGTCGAATAGTTCATGCTGATGGTTCATGCACCACTCTTTCACAATCCTCGCGGCTGTACGCGGGAGGTGCCCATGTATCACCTCGCCAGTCGCAATGTCTATGAACGCTTCATGTCCCTGGTATTCTGCGTGGAAACGCGGGGGATTAT
>JBOIDH010000139.1:0-6194 GCA_050740495.1 Gammaproteobacteria bacterium
TCCACAAAAACCGCGGCCCATAGGCGCGGCCGCACATGGCGTAGTTCCCCGCCCCGAACGAGCCGCCGATGATCACGGTCAGTTTCGGCACCTCCGCGCATGCGACTGCCGCGACCATCTTGGCGCCGTCCTTGGCGATCCCTTCGTGCTCGTATTTCTTGCCGACCATGAAGCCGGTGATGTTTTGCAAGAACACCAGCGGGATCCGCCGCTGGCAACAAAGCTCGATGAAGTGCGCTCCCTTGAGCGCCGATTCCGAAAACAGGATGCCGTTGTTGGCCTCGATGCCGACGCGATAACCCTCGATATGCGCAAAGCCGCAGACCAAGGTCTTGCCGTAGAGGGCCTTGAATTCGTGAAACTCCGAGCCGTCCACGAGGCGCGCGATGACTTCGCGCACGTCATACGTGTAGCGCGGATCGCGCGGGATCACGCCGTAGATCGATTCGGCTGCATAGCCGGGCGCGGACACCGCGTCTGGCGTCAAAGCGGATGCACGCGGCTTCGAATGCGCGAGGACAGCGCGCGCGATGAGGAGCGCATGCGCGTCGCTATCGGCCAGGTGATCGGCGACGCCGGACAGCCGGCAATGCACCTCGCCTCCACCGAGCGTCTCCGCATCGACGGTCTCCGCGGTCGCGGCTTTGACCAACGGCGGCCCGCCCAGGAAGATCGTGCCTTGGTTCTTCACGATGATGGTCTCGTCCGACATCGCCGGAACATAGGCTCCGCCCGCGACACAGGTGCCCATCACCACGGCGATCTGCGGGATGCCGCGGGCCGAGAGCCGGGCTTGGTGGTAGAAAATACGGCCGAAGTGGTCGCGGTCGGGGAACACCTGGTCTTGCAGCGGCAGATAAGCGCCGCCTGAATCCACGAGGTAAATACAGGGCAGACGGTTTTCCGCCGCGATCTCCTGCGCCCGCAGATGCTTCTTGGCCGTGAGCGGATAGTAGGTTCCGCCCTTGACGGTGGCGTCATTGGCGATCACCATCACCTCCCGGCCGTGGACTCGGCCGATCCCGGTAATGATCCCGCCACAGGGGACCTCATCGTCATAGAGATCCAGGGCGGCCAAGGGCGAAAGCTCAAAGAACGGATAGCTCGGGTCGAGCAGCGCGGCGATGCGTTCGCGCGGCAACAGCTTGCCGCGTTGCCGGTGCTTCTCGCGTGCGGCCGGCGGACCGCCTTCCCGGGCCTTGGCGATCTTGACTCCGAGATCGGCGACGAGGGCGAGCATGTGCTCCGCGTTCTGCTGAAACGCCAGCGTGTTCGGATCGATCTTGGTCTCAAGGACAGGCATAAGATTATTATACGAGCATGTGCTCCGCGTTCTGCTAAATGTCCGGCGCCCGCGGATCGATCTTGGTTTCAAGAACAGGCATAAGAGATCATTAGTATCATTATTATATTAGCTCCAATGCGATCGCCGTGGCTTCACCGCCGCCGATGCATAGCGCCGCGATCCCGCGGCGTAACCCATGCCGTTTCAGCGCATGCGCGAGCGTCACGATGATACGTGCGCCGCTCGCGCCGATGGGATGCCCCAAGGCGCAGGCCCCGCCATGGACATTGACCTTGGCGTGATCGAGGGCGAGCGAGCGTTCCGCCGCCAGGGTCACGGCGGCGAACGCCTCGTTGATCTCGTAGAGGTCGACATCGCGGTCTTGCCAGCCGACTTTTTGGTACAGTTTGCGGATAGCGTCGATGGGGGCCGTGGTGAATTCCTCGGGCGCTTGCGCGTGGGAGGCGTGCCCCGCGATGCGCAGGAGGGGCGTGAGCCCGAGCCGCTTCGCTTCACCCTCGGCGACCAGCAGGAGCGCCGCGGCGCCATCGGATATCGACGAGGAATTGGCGGCCGTGACCGTACCCGTCTCGGACCGAAACGCCGGTTTAAGCTTAGGGATCTTAACTGGGTCGCATTTGTGCGGCGTTTCGTCTTCATCGATCGTTTGGCCGCCGCAAGTCACCGGCGCGATCTCGGCACGGAAGGCGCCGCTTGCGATGGCCGCCAACGCCCGCCGCACCGACTCCGCCGCGAAGGCGTCCTGCCCCTCGCGCGTGAATCCGTAGCGGTCCACGCATCGTTCGGCGAAGTAGCCCATGAGCTGTCGATCGGCGGGGTTCTCCAGACCATCGTAAAACATATGATCGAACAAGGCTTGGTGGCCGGGCCGCTGCCCTAACGACGGGCGGCGCACGAGATAAGGAGCGTTGCTCATGGATTCCATGCCGCCCGCGACGACGATGGCGGCGCTGCCCGCGGCGATGGCATCGCGACCGAGCATCACCGCCTTCATGCCCGAGCCGCAGACCTTATTCACCGTCGTGCATCCGGCCGCGAGCGGCACCCCGGCCGCGAGCGCCGCTTGGCGCGCGGGCGCCTGGCCGATTCCGGCGGGCAACACGCAGCCCATGAAGACTTCATCGATAAGCTTGGGATCGAGGCGGCAGTCCTCCAACACCGCGCGCATCGCCACGGCGCCGAGCTCAGGGGCCGCGAGCGCCGCAAGTCTGCCACGGTAGGCGCCGATCGGCGTGCGCTTGGCGCCAACGATGACGATGCTGTTCATCGATCGGGTGTCTCCTCGAACAGCTCCCGGCCGATGAGCATGCGCCGGATCTCGTTGGTCCCGCCGCCGATATCGTAAAGCTTGGCGTCGCGCAACAGCCGGCCGACCGGCGCCTCGTTCATGTAGCCGCGCGCGCCCAGGCTCTGTATGGATTCCAAGGCGACGCTGACGGCGGCCTCCGAGGCGAAGAGCAAGCACGCCGCCGCGTCCTTGCGCGATGGCAGGCCGCGGTCAAACTGCTCGGCGACGTGATAGACATACGCCCGCGCTGCTTGCAATCGCGTATACATATCCGCGAGCTTAGCCTGCATCAGCTCGAAGCTGCCGATGGGCCGACCGAATTGATGGCGCTCGCGCAGATAAGGGAGGACGGTGTCGACGGCCGCCTGCATGATCCCGAGCGGTCCGCCCGCGAGGACCAGCCGCTCCGAGTCCAGACCCTGCATGAGGATGCGCACCCCGCCGTTGACTTCACCGAGCACGTTTTCCGCGGGGACGGCGCAGTTCTCGAACACCAACTCACAGGTATTCGAACCCCGCATGCCGAGCTTGTCGGTGCGCTCGCCCTTGCGGAAACCGCGCATGCCGTCTTCGACGATAAAGGCGGTGATGGACCGCGAGCCCGCTTCAAGCGGGGCGGTGCGCATATAAACGATCAGCACGCTGGCCTCGGGACCGTTGGTGATCCATTTCTTGACGCCGTTCGCGATCCAAGCGCCGTTCGTAAGCTCGGCGCGGCAGCTCATGGCGCCGATGATGTCGGAACCCGCGCCCGGCTCGGACATGGCCAACGCACCCACCCATTCGCCGGCACATAGCCTAGGAAGGTAACGCTGCCGCTGCACTTCCGAACCGTGGCGGGCAAGGTTATCCACACAGAGATTGGAATGGGCGGCATAGGAAAGTCCGACGGAAGGCGAGGCGCGTGAGATCTCCTCCATGGCGATGACATGGGCGTGGTAACCGAGCCCCCGCCCGCGGTCGTGCGGGCCCGCCGTGATCCCGAGCAGAGCGGCCTCGCCGAGCTTAGGCCAGAGATCGGCGGGGAAGTCGTTGGCCCGGTCGATGGCCGCCGCCCGCGGCGCGATCTCGGCCTCGGCAAACGCGCGTACCGACTTTCGCCAAGTCTCCGGGTCGAACCTCATACTGCTCCTCTTGCTCGGACAAAGTCAATGTTAGCATGGTACTACACCATCGTTCCTGTAATTGGACTGCAATGCCGGCTTGCCGTTCCGGCGTCATGGTTAGGTGGCTCCGCCTCCCGTTGGATGTCTTCTTCCGTGATGTTTTGGGATGTGGGGAAGTAGCGCGCCGTCCAACTCTCGTTCGAGCGGCACCGCGGCGTTGCGCTTGCGGCTGCGCCCCTATGACTCGGTCGGAAAGCTTCGCTCTCCTTCCTCGTCAAGAGGCGCCGCTCAACTCGCGCTCCGTCACTATCACAGCTTCTTGTGTTAGCATTTAATCAAATGCGCCCACCTTTTCTGTTAACATCACATGGTGTCCTTTTCGACGCTGATTGCCTCGAAGTTATGGGGCATATGCGTTCAGAGACTATTGATTGCGTATTTGCCGACCCACCATTTAATCTCGGCAAAGATTACAAAAACGGTTTCAACGACCGCGTAACCCGAGAAGAGTATTATGATTGGTGTCGTGAGTGGATATTGGAGTGTGCGCGCCTTCTGAAACCAGGCGGTTCGTTTTTTCTTTATGCCTTGCCGGAGCATGCTGTTCGTTTCGCGACAGTCATGCAAGAGCGCTTGGTGTTTCGTCACTGGATCGCGCTTTCCATGAAAGGAACGTACCCGCGGGGGAAAAAGCTTTATCCAGCTCATTATGCGCTTTTGTATTACACCCGTGGTGAGCCAAAAACGTTTAACCGCCTTCGCTTACCAATCCCAGTTTGCCGTCATTGTGGTGGAGAGATAAAAGACTATGGGGGACATCGCAGTAAACTTAATCCGCAAGGATTGAATCTTACGGACTTCTGGGAAGACACGTCCCCGAACCGGCATAAGAAATTCAAGGTGCGAAGCGGTGTCAACGAACTAAAGCGAATCGTTCCGGGAAGGGCTATTCTTATTTCCACCGAACCCGGTGATCTGGTGTTCGACCCCTTTGGAGGTGGTGGGTCTACCTGCCAAGTAGCTGAGGCTCATCACCGCAACTGGATTGGAACGGAACTGCACGATTGCCACCACATCAGTACGCGTCCTTTTGGACCAGTACCCGCTTTTGGTAGGCCGGGAACCCCGCTTCGATTATTTGGCCTTGTTCAACGTTGAAAATCAGTCAGATAAAATTCTATGGTGGCGCAAGAGACAAGGTGTGTAGGCTTGGCCTATCGCACTTATTTCTTGAGCTGCAACAGATTATTTTTACCGACATTCGCCTCCTGCCGAAGAAGGATGCAAATGGCGCTGCGTTCATTCGCCAATGCCTTGACGAACGATTTGCCCAAGCCGGCGAGTGAGAAGAAAACCAATATTTCAGGCTAACAACGCGCTGCACACCGGTAGATTACTCGCTGCGCTCCTAATTTACCGGTGAGCGCGGCGTTGATCGGCGCGCAGCGCCGGTGCCACGGGCCTTAGAAGATGCGCATGGATCGGATCACAGACTTTGATAGCCGTCATCGTGACGGCGCCAAGCGCGCGCTCCGCCGGGCGCGGATAGGAGGGACAACATGGTGACTTCAGATGCATTCCGAGGCGGCTGCCTTTGTGGAGCTACACGATACGTGGTTCGCGGAACACCACAGGTAGTAGCGTTTTGCCATTGTTCGACGTGCAGGCGGTCGGCGGGTGCTCCCCTCACGGCATGGGCAATGTTCGACGCCCGTAACTTCACGTTCGAGAAAGGCGAGCCGCGGACGTACGCCTCGTCTCCGGGCGTGGAACGTCGCTTCTGCGGCCACTGCGGAACCCCCTTGACCTACAGGGCCGACTTCCTTCCGGGGCTAGTCGACGTGACCGTTGGAAGTCTGGATGATCCGAGCGCTCTGCCGCCTCAGATGCACATCTGGGACAGTAGACGCATCGCATGGGTACAGGTCTCCGATGGCCTGCCTCGCCATCATGAGCTGCCGCCACAGCCGTAGTGCGCCGCCCAACTCGCGCTCCGGCCGACGCCCGGGATCGCTGGTCGCTTTATCAGGTATCTGGTGGCGGGCGCGGATTAGTGTTTGGTCGTTGAAGCAGTTGACAAACCGCTTTTTTGCGTGTCGTCCGGTAGAATAACGCCTACACCATTCGTAGCTACAAAAACGCGATCGCATAAACAGGTTTATCGACAGCTTTGTTGTTGATGACCAGTCATGAAAAAACCATTGCTTCCCGTCATCGTCCTCGCAGCCATTGTTATCTTTAGGTATGGCTGACACCACACTCTCTTCTCAGGCGCGCCCACGTCCCACGTCTGCTGCGGCTGCCAATGATTCAATATTTGCAAGAGCTGCGCTCCTCACCCTCCCGCGTGGTTTGAGCCACTCGGGTCCTGAGCACCGGTAAGAATCAATGCCGAGCCGGACCGTAAGCAGCTTGTGGCGGTCGCGATTACTCTCGCTCCTCAGGTTTGCCGTGCCGTATGTCATCTTGGGGGCCATGAGGCCGGCAATGGCGG
>JBOIDH010000140.1:0-6165 GCA_050740495.1 Gammaproteobacteria bacterium
GGCCGCCGCCAAAGCCGATCAGCACATGGGTCCCCTGCTTGTGTTCCTCGCGCGGCGGGCCGAACCGATCCGGATCGTAGCGCTCGGGGTCCTTGAAGACCGCGGGCAGACGGTGCGAGAGGAGGGGCGAGACCATGGCCAGGGTCCCGGCTCGAATGCGAAAGCCGTGGTAGTCGATGTCGCCGAGGGCCTTGCGCACCAGCAGGATGAGCGGCGGGTGCAGGCGCTCGCCTTCACGGACGGCGTGCTCCAGCGCCATTTGTCTCTTCAGGGACTCCAGGCTTAAGGTCTGGCCCCGACCATAAACGATCTCAATCTCGGCCAGGACCGCGGCCAGGTACTGACGGTGCCGCAGCAGATCGATCCCGACCCAGGCCGCGAGCACGCTGCTCGTGTGCTGACCCGCGAACAGCACCGTGAGCAAGAGACCGGTGATTTCCTCATCGCCGAGCGCACTGCCGTCGGAATAGCGCGCTTCCATCAGCGCCTGCATGAAGTCGCCTGGGCGCGTGCCGGTCCGCCGCCGCTCGGCCAGGATACCGTGCATCAGGGAGGCGACTTGGCGGCGGGCCCGGTCTCTCTGTATATGGCCAGGGATCGGCAGGCGCGGAAAAAAGAACCCCAGGGTATTGATCCCCCGCTGGAGATCGTGGTAAAGCCGGGCGAAGCCGGTATCGAGACGCGCGCGGATCTCCTCCCCGAGCAAGCAGCGGCTGGCGATGTTCACCGTCAGCTCGTTGGTGACCACCGGGAGGTCGATCTCGCCTTCGTCCCCCCAGCTTGCGGTGTAATCCCTGATTTCCTCATCTATGAGGCGGGCATAAGCGTGCATGGGTCCGCCCCGCATCAGGGGCGCGAGGAACCCCAGTTGCTCGGCCATGCGCTCGGGGGCGACATCGTAAGCCACACCCTTGCCGAAGATTGGGATCGTGAACTGGTAGACCTCGCGCGCGCTCAACTGATCGTCGGGGGCGCGGAAGTAAGCATCGTGGGCCTCGGGTCCGGCAAATAGAACGACCTCGCGCCCGCCAAGCCGGAACTGGAACATCTCTCCATGCGCCCGCCAGGCCTGCTCCAGCAGGCTCAGCGGATCACGCTGAAAGGCCAGGGCGTGGCCTAGCAGCGGCAGTCCGCCGCGCACTCGCGGGATCGGTCTCGGGGGAGGCGTGCCGGAGACGACGGGATAAGCTTGGGATCCCATGAGTCAATAGACGAAGGGAAGCATGCGGAAGCGAGCTCTCTGCGTGTATTGGGTCCAGAGCGCCCCGTATTTCGCGTAGCAGCGGCGTTCGTCGCGCCGGGCGCGGTGGATCAAGAGTGCGATGAGCCAGGCTGGAAGCAAATAGGGCAAGACCGAGTCGAAGCCGGTGGTGAGCGCGAAGGCCAGGTAGACGCAAATCTCGCCTGAATAATTGAGGTGCCGCCCGATGCCCCAAAAGCCCGAGACCAGCAAGCGGCCGCCAAGGGTCTCGGCGGGCCGCCCCCAAATGCGGGCGCTAGGGTCGGCCTTGAAACGGTGTTTCTGCTCATTGGCGCCGCGGAACAGCCAGAAGCCGAAGAAGAACAGTGCCGTGAGGGCCACCGCGGCAGAGGCCGGCAGGGGATCGAGCCGGTGGACGAGAAACCAGCCCGGCAGGGAATAGAAGAAGGGCACGAGCACGTAATCACCCCAGATCAGCATCCAACCGAAGCGCTCGGCGACGATGTCCCAGGTATAGAGCATGCCGTATTCGAACTGAAAATAGTTACAAATGTAAGTCAGCGTGAAGATCTCATAGAGGAGCATGGCCCCGGACAAGGTCCCGTAAATCTCGTACTGCGCGACGGCAAATGCCCCATTGAGCAGCCCGAGCCCGATGAGCGACGGGCGGTAGCTGAAGAGCTTGAGATCGACGCCGGCGAGCCGCGGGTTCAACTCGACGCCGAGGAACCACCCGCGCAAGGTCTCCGCCAGAGGATTGTGACCCTTCCGCGCGGACGGCGGCTTGCCACGGAGGAATACGATCCCGGCGAGCACGAATGCAAACACATTGGCCGCGACAAAAATCGGCAGGAAGTGGCGGTAAAGCACGGACAGGGACCACCAGCCGAGTAGCTGCCCGAACGCCGCCGCCAGGGCCGCCAGCAGGAAGACCCGTAGTCCATTGAGGCGGTAGGCGAGCCGCCCGCCCGAGGGTAGGGGCGCGCCCTGTGCTTCGGGGCCCGGTAGCAGCCGCGAGCCGGCGAACAAGAGAATCACGAAGGCCGCGACTCCGGCCAGCGCCTCCAAGCTGGCGCCAGTGTTCAGGCTGCTCATCTACGCGCAGGCCTCTAGGGATCTCGCTGCATGGCTGGGGTAGCGCAGACACTCGCTTCTGTTTGCGGCGCCAGGCGGTCGAGATGGGCCTGCCATTTTCGGATGGTGACCTCTTGGAAGGCCCGGACGGCCGGGTTGATCTCCGCGATCGGCGCGTCCCAGTGCGCTTCGTAGCCTTCCTGCTCAGCCTCGACCGCGCCGCGATCCTGGTCCAATAGCGGCGCAATCAGCAGGCGGTTGGCGAGCCTCAGTACAAAATCCATGGCCGCGCGCGGGATGCGGATCGCCGTCCACGGGACCTTGAGGGACTCGAAGTAGAACAGGAAAAAAGTCCGCGTCGTGCGCTCGTCGATGGGGAGGACAAACAGCCAGTGCTTGATTTTGTCATCGGTGTTGGACCACTGGTAAGGATACTGGTAGCAGAGCCGCATGTGGTTGGTGTCGATCCGGTCGCGGTCGACGAACAATCCGGAGATCCGGCCCCGTCCCACGCGGGTGTCGTAGGCGACGTGGACGCTGTCACCGGCGGTTTCACAGCGGACCAGCCGCGCGTCGTCGAAGGGGCGGTACTTGCGGTGCAAGTGCGCGTGGGTGAAATCGCTGACGTTATCGATGATCATCGAATGATGCGCGCGCCAGGTGAAACTGAGCGGCCGGCAGGCCCATCGATCCGGTCCTTCGATCTCCGGGATTTCCGGGATCGGCCGTTGCTCGGCCAGGGCCGGATGGCCCGGAAATAGCCATACGAGCCCATAGCGCACGCGCACGGGGAAGCTCGCGATGCGAAGCTCCGGCATGCGCCGCCCGAAGAGATCGTGAGGAATGCGGACCACGCGCCCCTCCCCGTCGTATGTCCAGCCGTGATAGAGGCACACCAGTTGGCAGTCATCGACTCCGCCCCGCGACAGCTTCAACTGGCGATGCGCACAGCGGTTCTCGATCGCCCGCACGCGCCCGTCGCGGCCTCTGAAGAGAGCGATGGAACGCTTCCAAAACACCACCTCGGTTACCTGGCCGGGCTGGATGCGCTCATCGACCTCCACCGCATACCAGTAATTCGGATCCAGCCCGGCCGCACGGACTTTTTGGCGCGCATTGCGGGCCTCCGCGAAGCTAGGCGGGGAAGGGCTGGTTGGAAGGCGCTGTCCGTTGATCGTCGCGGCCTCGGGTCTAGGGCAAGGCCATGCGGTGGGCCACCGTTGGTCCGCTACCCGCCGGGGCGCTCGGCGCTCGCGCCGCGGCATGATGAATAGCGCCCCGCGCATAATGAAACGCGTACGCCTCCTCCACCGCCGCGCGGATGCTCGTCGGCCGGTAGCCGAGCTCGGTGCGGGCCTTGGTGAGGTCGGCGTGCCGGCATTTGCGCAGCAAGCGGATGGCGCCCGGCGTCAAACGCTGCTGAACACCGGGGTGGAAGCGGCTTAGGTAGGCGCTCGCCATCTCGGCGCAGGCCAGCATCAGGGGTGCCGGGAGGCGGCGGCGCGGGCCTGCCACGCCCGAGATCTCCGTGAACAGATCGAGGAGCTCGTCGAGCATCAGGAATTCCGTGCTGAAAATATACTTGTGCCCCGTCCGGCCCTTGTCCATGCAGAGCAGGTGAGCTTCCACGATATCGCGCGCCGCCACGAATTCGAAGCCGCCGCGGAGGTAGGCGCGGAGGTTCCCGTTGACAAAGTCGCACAGGGTCCGGCCCAGGCGCGAGGGCCGGAAATCATTGCCGCCGATGATGGCGCAGCAGGTAGCCACCACGACATCGAGGCCGTCGATGACGGCTTTTAGGCATTCGTGCTCGACCAGGACCTTGGAGCGCTCGTAAGGCATGCTGCGCTCGAAGGGATAGAACTGCATGGTTTCATTGCTCGGCGCGGAGGGCGCGTCGAGATCATAGCCGACGGCACTGAAGGAACCGGTGACAACGACGCGTTCTACGTGGGCCTCGCGCGCCGCGCGCAACAGATGCTGCGTCCCGATCACGTTGCATTCATAGATCTCCCTCTGGTGCCGGGCATCCCCCTCGATGGTCGAGAGCTTGGCCGCGCAGTGATAGATCCGTCCGCATCCGGCGACCGCCTCACGGGTGGCGGGAAAGTCCCGCAGGTCGCCGAAGACGTGCTCGATCGCCAAGCCTTCCACGGCGGCGCTATCGCTACCCTCGCGGAGAAGAACACGGATCGGATACCCTTCGCTCAACAGCCGGCGCGCCAGATTGGCGCCGAGGTGGCCCGAAGCACCTGTCACCAGCACCGGTCTGTCGCGCGTGAAGGGATTCCCGTTGGCAGTCGAATTCCGGACGCCGGAGCGCGCGGACATCAATTCACTCCCCGATCGCGGGTAACACCCGACGTCCGGCAGGTTCGGCTGTGTAGAATGATCGGGGTACGCATCGTTTCAAGAGCCGCGGTTATCTTTCTCTCTCGCTGTTTGCGCGCGTGGCTCGGCACTCGCACGGAGTGATTTTTTCCCCTGCCCGACGACTGTCTTCCCTAATCGCAACCCTGGGCCGGGCGCGCCAATGGATCTGAATATGCTGTTTTTTAACACGTACCGCCGTGCGGGATCAATAGAGACTATGCGCTCGAGCGTCTGTCAATGCGCTTGGACAGTAAGGCTTGGCGAGCAGCTCGCCTGTGACTCTTTTTCGCCCTGGCGGCGGAGAGCGAGACGGGGTGATGTAGCCGCAAACGGCGCTGGCGCTACACGCAGGTGGGGGCGAGGTGCAGGGAGGGGGGAAGGGGGAGCGGGAGTCTTCATGACGCCCGGCCCCTTCCGTGGTTGCACCACGCCCCCGCGCTGCTTTAGGCAATAAAAATGCCAGTGTATAAGCTAATAATTGCGCCCCTTTTTCCTTTGAGTGCGCCAGTCTTGATCGCGAAAAGTGTCATGGAACGCCGTTATCTCGCGAGCGAATGAACGCTGTGGCGCTCCCTAGGGGAATCGAACCCCTGTTTTCGCCGTGAGAGGGCGACGTCCTAGGCCGCTAGACGAAGGGAGCGGTTTAGAAGAAGGGTGCGGTTACAGCATGGGAGCCGTGTGCCGTGTATTATACGCACCGTCTACACTTTTGAAACAACGGCCATCCCGCCCGAGGTGACAACGTACTCCCGTGCTTGACGTAGCGATGCAAACCAAGGTCGCGAAGATCCCGATAACCCCGCGGATCATACCGCGATCTGGCCATATCATCTCGCGGGCCAATATCGATGAGCGCGCGCTTAAGGTCCTTTATCGCTTGAAAAATGCCGGCTTTCAAGCCTTCCTCGTCGGGGGCAGTGTGCGCGATTTACTGCTTGGCCGCGAGCCGAAGGACTTCGATGTGGCCACCGACGCGCTTCCGGAGCAGGTGCGGGAGCTATTTCGTAATTGCCGCTTGATCGGCCGCCGTTTTCGCTTGGCGCATGTGCATTTCGGCAGGGACATCATTGAAGTGGCGACCTTTCGGGGAGCCGACGCGGCGGAAGAAGATGGCCGTGTCCTTACCGAGGACGGACGGATCCTGCGCGACAACGTCTACGGCAATATTGATAACGACGCTTGGCGGCGTGATTTCACGGTGAATGCCCTGTACTACAACATCGAGGATTTCTCGGTCGTTGACTATGTGGGTGGGATGGACGACATCAAAGCCGGCCAGATCCGGGTCGTCGGCAGCACGCAGCAGCGCTTCCGCGAGGATCCGGTGAGGATGTTGCGGGCCGTGCGGTTTGCGGTCAAGTTGGGATTCAGTATCCATCCACAGACTGCAACACCGATTTTCGAGTTAGCGCCGCTGCTCTCGGAGATCCCGCCGGCACGCTTGTTCGAGGAGATTTTGAAGCTCTTTCTCGGCGGATGCGCCGTCCAAACATTCGAACAACTTCGCCACTATGGCC
>JBOIDH010000141.1:0-6143 GCA_050740495.1 Gammaproteobacteria bacterium
CGGATACCAAGCCCCGGCGAGCTGGAACTGGTTGGTCCAGAACTCCAGGCCGATACCTTCCTCGCCGGTCGGGGCGTAGAAGCCGTAGCCCGCCTCTACATCGTAGTGCTTCCCGCTCCACCCGAGCCAAAGCGGCTGCACGAACAGATCGCCGACCGCGAATCCTGTGTCGCTATCGAGCGTCGTGCTCGAGCCGGTATCGCGAAACCTGCCGGATCGGGCAAGACTCAAATTCACCTGGGCGCTATTATCCGCGAAGCTTGGGGCGATGTAGGCCCCGTAGCGCGCGCCCAGGACCTGCCAAGAACTCACCCAGGCGAAGGTGGGGACCAGCGCGAAGACGTCTATGTCCGGATCCACGGTCACCGTGGTGGTGCCCAGCGGCCCCGTGCGGGCAAGGCTTCCTACCTCATTGCCGTTGCGGTCCTTGAGGGTGTCGGTGCTGTAGAGGTAATGGTATTGAATATAGTAGAAGCCGGGCTCCGGAACGAAGAAATCGCGAATGTTCGGGACCCCGGGCCCATAGTGGCCCAGCTCTCCGGCCCAGACACCGCCCGCGCCGCCGAACAACGTAGCAATGACCCCTCCATACAGGATAGCTCTGAGGGTATGTCGCAAAGGCTCGGCGTCCCCTGCGACGCTAGCTGGTATTTTATTTTTCATCGCAATATCTCCTTTGTTACGTTGTTTCGTTATCCGTCGGTTTAAACCCATATTCGTATCGCAAAGAACTACAAGTACAATGACAAAACCCAAACCGGCAGTCCTATTGCCCTCAGACCTATAACAACGGGAGAACAAGATGAAAACGCGTTTATTCATTATCGGTCTTCTGGCGATTGTCATTCCGGCACTCAGCGGCTGTCAAACCACCGGGAGCCAACCTTCCAACACCTCGGCCGCGGCCCAGATCGACCGGGAAGTCGACGTTGCTCTGACGAGGCTTTACGACACGGTACCTTCGGCTAAGGTACTTGCGGAGCAAGCGAAGGGGATCCTGGTTTTTCCGAGCATCGTTAAAGGCGGTTTTGTCGTCGGCGCTCAGTACGGCAGAGGCGCGCTCCGTGAAGCGGGCCGCACCGTAGGTTATTACAGTTCCCTTGCGGCCTCGTATGGTCTTCAAGCCGGGATCCAATCTTTTGGCTATGCGCTGTTTTTCATGGACGACGCCGCCCTTTCCTACCTGGACCGCAGCGAGGGCTGGGAGGTCGGCGTCGGTCCCAGCATCGTGGTCTTGGACCACGGAAAGGCCAAGGCGCTTACGACCACGACACTTAAGGACGATGTCTACGCCTTCATCTTTCACCAACAAGGTCTGATGGCAGGTATCGGGTTGCAGGGTTCCAAGATCACCAGGATCAATCCGTAGCAGCAGGCACGGCCGAGAATCGGGGTACTATAAAAGAGCTTCCATACCGTGGGGCAGCCATGAAATCGAACCATACCTTTAAAGCTAGGTGGATGCATTCATCAGTGAGCTCGCCGATGCCGTGGGAAACGAAATGAAGAAGGCTGGATTGCTGATATGAGGGGTCCGTGACCTTGCAGATCAAGGCGGTAGAACACTACAGCACGTGAAATGACCAGGGTAGTCGGGCACCTTCCGCGGCTGGCCTGTGCGGCGTCAAGTGAACGGGTCAACGACGTTCACGCCCGTTCGGCGAAAATCACTCACGTTACGAGTGGCCACGGTAAGTCCATGCTCCAACGCGGTGGCGGCAATCATCCCATCGAGCAGTGGAAGGGCCTGACCTTTCCTCTTCAGCTCCACGACCATCTTTGCCCACCGCCGGCTGACGGTGGCGTCCCACGGAAGGCACGTAATGGTCCGCGCCAAAGCCTCGAACCATTGTTCGAGTTGTGCCCGCTTGCGTCCACCGGAAAGCGCAAGAACCCCGATGTGCAACTCACCAAGGATAATTGGGTCCACGGCGAGATCTCGTTCATTGGCACGCAACCATGCGACCGCTTTTTCGTTGGGCCTCGGCTTGGTCGGCTCGCTCAGAACATTGGCGTCGACAAGGTAGTTCATCCGACACCGGGCGGCTTCACGTCGTCGGTCGTCTCCGTCCGCTCCAAGGGTTTGAACCAGCCTTTGACCGGACAAGCGAGCAACAGCTCGAGCAGCCCTTCATTCGCGCGGGGAGCAAGGCGCACGAGCCGGTATTCGCCGCGGTCGATACGCTCGATCTCGAACTCCTGCCCAGGCTCGATACCGTCCCGCTGCCGGATCTCGGCGGGCAGGATGATCTGGCCCTTGGTGGAAACCGTGGATTTCATACCAGGTAAGATATCGTCTTACGCCGCGCGTGTCAAGGTCAAGAGCTGGCGGCTGGGAAAAAGTCAATATAGATTTCGCCACCACGGGGTCTGCAACCCCGTGGGGCGACCAAAGGGGAGAGCTGCGCGTCTCCCCTTTGGAAACCCCATCGCTAAGGTCCCCGCGGCAAGACCGCGGGGAATAGATTTGAAGAGCTGAAGTGAACCAAACCCTCCACAATGACCGGAAACCAAACGTGAAAACGAAGACCATCCTGACGTCTCTCGGTCTCGCGCTGAGCTTATTCGCTGCGTCAGCAAAGTCCTTCGCCGCACCCGTCACGGCAGACGAGGCAAAAGCCGCGTCGCCTGCCGCCACCATGGAGCAAAAGTCTGCTGGCGACATGGCAGAAATTGCCAAGAAGCTGAACAACCCCGTCGCCTCGCTCATCAGCGTGCCGTTCCAGAACAACTTCGACTTCGGCGGCGGGCCGGAGGACGACGGCTTCCTGCGATGCAGGAGGCCAACGCGCGGACCGTGCTCGGCAACTTTCCGCTGCCGGATCTCCGCGGGCAGGATGATCTGGCCCGAGGCCGACAGCGATTCCTGCAGCGGCGTGGCGATCCCGGAGGAATGGAGCGCGGCCGCCTAGAACGCGGTGGCGATCGTGATCGGCGCGTGAGTGCTGCGGGATCTGAACCGCCACGGGGTGCATCTACACTTCCATAGCCACGACAACCGGGTGCTGCACGGACACCTGCACGCCCATGATCGTTCCGTGTCGCGCCGGTCCCATGCGGGGGATCCGCATGCCCACGAGCATGGCGCGGTGCTGGTTCCGCGCCGGTATTGGCGCTTCTACCTGTGTCACAGTTCGGACCGCCTTGGATCGGCATCGCCTATCTGTGCTCTTGGGCTCGGGGTGCTGGTGGCCATGATGATCTCGGCGGACTCCTGGGTGGTTTGATGATCTGGCTAAGGCGATGGGGCGACGGCGTGATCACCGCGCTCCGTTCCGGAGTGGCCACCGGCGCGATCAGCCTGGGAGCGCATATGCTCTATGTTTGCGGATGAGCTGCCGGGCGAGCTGCAAGGTAGCCTGTATGCGACGCGGGCGGTCACTGCGGCACGGATGCCTGTGGTAGTATTAACGACGCTGGGGATGCAAGCCTATGCTGCGAGCGCGCTTGTCACAACTATTTTCAATCTAAGTTGAGGAGAGACAAAATGTACAAGAAAAACGCTATATTTTCTTTAGTGTTCACCACGGCCATGTTGCTTCTGCCTCTAACTCAGGCGGAAGCAGGCACCGAACTCGGGGTCCTGACCTGCAAAAAGATCCCAGGCTCGGAAAAAAACCTCCTGATCCACTCGAGTGCGGGTTTTGATTGCGCGTATAAGACCGCGGGTGGTTTCGAAGAAAAGTACAAAGGCGAGGCTGGCATTGCCCTCGGCCTGGACCTGAGCTGGACGAAGGAAAGCACCATTGCCTATACGGTGATGGGAGTGGCTAAGGGCGCCAAATTGCCGCCCGGTGAGCTCGTCGGCACTTACACGGGGGGAACCGCCTCGGCGGCATTTGGCCTCGGTACAGGCGCCAAGGTGCTGGTGGGCGGCGGAAAAACCAATGTTGCCCTCAGTCCCCTGGCCTTGGAGGCAAGCAAGGGATTCGGAGCCTCCGCAGGGATTGGCTATCTCACGTTGGTGAAAGAATAAGTTTTCCCGTAAACCCGCGTATATATGGACCCCACCCGGTTTGCAAGGAGAGAAACGCCGATAGCCGATTAAGGAAAGACTGCATGTATATCTCCGGCCTTTTAATGAGCACTGTGTCGGGCTCGGTCGGTGGCGCCGCGTCCGGCGGACGACGAAACCCAAAGGAGAACGAAAGATGATGCGAACGCGAACTCGGCTTAGCGCGCTACTCGCACTCGTGTGCCTGGCGGCGCCGGCGTCGGCGCAGGTGCCCGATGCGCCGACGCTGCTCGCCGCCGTGGGCTTCTCGCAGGACCAGGTGCAGCAGGTGATGTCCGGACAGATCGTGCGCGGCGCGATCAAGGCGGCCAGCGATCGCGAGCTCGTCGCCGCGATGGCCTTCCTGGTGCCCGCGCCGCCGGCCCAGTTCGTCGCCGACCTGAAGGCGGGCCTCGGAACCCAGGTCGATCCGAGCACTCAGGCTTCCGGCGTGTTCAGCGGCGCCGGCAGCGCCGCCGACCTCGCCAAGCTGAGCCTCGACCCCGGCGCGCAGAGTCGCGCGAGCGCCTACACGGGCGCGTCGCCCGGTGGGGACCTCAACCTCTCGACGCAGGAGATCGCGAGCTTCAACCAGCTCTCCGGGAGCGACGTCCCGACGGTGACGGCTGCGGTGCGCAGCGCGCTGCTCGCGCGCATGCAGGCCTATCGCCAGCAGGGACTGGCCGGAATCGCGCCCTACGCGCGCAGCAGCGGCAGCCGCTCGCCCGCCGACGAGCTGCGCACCGCAACGCTGGCCGCGAAGACGCTTCAGCGCTACGTCCCCGCCGCCTATCAGATGCTAGTCGACTACCCGAATGCGAAGCCGGCGGGTACCGAGGAGGTGTTCCGCTGGTCCCAGATCGACGCGCACGGCACGCCGACCCTGACCCTCACCCACGCCGCCTACGTGCCCGACGGCAATGCCTTCGTCGTGATTCAGCGCATGTACTACGTGAGCGCGGGCTTCAACGTCGAGCAGGCGATCGCCGGCCTCCTGCCGGTGCAGGGCGGCACCGTGGTGGTCTACGCCAACCGCACCTCCACCGATCAGGTGGCCGGCTGGGGCGGCAGCGCCAAACGCTCGATCGGCAGCCGGCTGCTCGAATCGCAGCTCGACGCGCTGTTCCAGAAGGTGCAGGCCGCGGTCGGGAAGTAGTCCCCGGCGCGGTCGTTGACTTACGAGATATCGATCGATAGGGTACTCGTAAGCCGATGGAAACCGCGACGCTCTCGTCCAAGTAACGCCGGTAGGCTTTCTCGGCGCGCTGGTGCAATGGCAGCACTCCTTCGCCGGCGAGGGCGATCGCGCCCTTGATATTATCCTTACGATGTAACTTTTAAGTGCTGCCGTAATGGTACGGAAGCAATAGAAATAGGAGAATCCAGTCATGAAAAGAAAAACGTTTGTTCTGTGTGCCGCATCATTATTGGGCCTAGCGCTCGTCTCCGGGGCTTGGGCCGAGAAGGCCAAGCCCGTTGAAATCACCTGCGAGGAATTCCTGGCCTTGGATCTCGATAACAAGGCGCGCATCGCCTATTGGATCGACGGCTACCTTGTGGAGGAGGGGGAGGCGGCAGAATATCATATCGCTATGGATAAGTCTGACCATCCGGTCGCCGCCCTGGCCGATGACTGCAAGGAGACCCCCCAGGCAAAGGTAGTGGACAAGGCTAAAAAGTAGTAAAAATGCCGACCGTTGGCCGCCGGCAGCGGCCGAGCCAACGTGGAGACATTATCACCCGTAGGAGACATAGAATGAGACACGTGCTTCGAACTTTGAGAGCCCTGACCGCCCCGGGCCGTGGCGTTGCTGCTGTTCCCGTTGACGCTGGCCACAGTCTGCCACGCCGCACAGAGCGGAATGCCCGGCAACGAGTACGCGGACGGCATGGTCGAGCACGACGAGGATGTCGGCAAGCTGCTGAAGCTCCTGGACGACCTCAAGATCGCCGACAACACGATCGTGATCTACTCGACCGACAACGGGCCGAACGCGTTCACCTGGCCCGACGCGGCGACAACGCCGTTCCGCAGTGAAAAGGACACCAATTGGGAAGGCGCGTTTCGCGTGCCCGCAATGATCCGTTGGCCGGGCAAGATCAAGGCGGGCGAGATCTCCAACGAGATATTCTCGGGCCTTGACTGGTT
>JBOIDH010000142.1:0-6115 GCA_050740495.1 Gammaproteobacteria bacterium
CCACAAGCAGGCACAAGAGTCCAAGCACCGCCGAGGTCTTCCCCGAACCCGGCGATCCGCTCACCACACAGAGCCCGCGCAGCACCGCCACCGCCGCGGCGACTCTTTGGCCGCTGGTATCGAGGGCGCCCTCGCGCGGAAACAGCCGGTCAATTCCCTGCCGCAGCGTGTCGAGGTTTATCCCGGCCGCCTCATCCTTGGCGCGCTCGCTTAAAGCATCCGCGATCGTTTGTTGATAGCGCCAATAGCGATAGAGGTATAGCCGCGTGCCACCCTCGAGAATCAAAGGCCGGTAGTCACCGGGAGCACCCACGGTCGGGCTACTGCGCAAGGCATCGAGCCACGCCTCGATCACGGGGACCATGGGCGCCTCGGGTGCATCCAAGAGCGGGCGGCCCGCATGCGCTTCGAGACTCGCACACGCATGCCCTTGAGCGGTCAGGGTGCTGGCCAGCATCGCCGCGTACGCGACTTCCGGCCGCTCGCGGCCGTCCAAGCGGGCGATCAACCGGGCAAAGTGGAAATCGATATCGGTGATGCGTTCCGAGCGATAGAGCGATTCGAGCGCGCGCACCTGTGCGTCCCTAGGAGACGAAGCGTGCGGCGCGCGCCGCAAGTGGATCGCCCATGGCGCTAGCTCGGGCTCTCGAAGAAAACGTAACGAGTCGCATAATCGCTCAACTCATAAACACGCTTCTCGCCGGTTAGCGTCCAGGTTCTCCTCGAGCACCCCATAGCGAACCGGTTAGGGGCGCGCCGATCCACCCTGCGCCACGCAAGCCGTGGACAGTTTCTCAATCGCGAGAAAACGCTGAACCAACTTATCGCCCGCGCGGATCTCGAGCATGCCGTCAGTACCGGTCCAGCGCGCGGCGCGCACAAGGCGTGCTGCCTCTGAGCGGTACCGTTGACGCCTAGATTCCTGTGATCAGAAAATCCAGCGCGGTAATAATCGTGGCGCGGTAAGCGGACAGGCTGGCTACTTCTTGGCCAAGGGCCAGGGCCGCATCGCCGTAGTCGTGCGGAGCGGGGCCGAGAGTCGTTCTGCGCGCTAATTCTAGTCACGGGGCTGAAAATAATGCACTACAAAAATAGCACGCGCGCGGCGTTTAATGCCTTTTCGTCATCAACACCGTACTGGTCATGATCTTGTCGGTGTACGCCATCGCGAGGGCCGAAAATACGAACGTCATGTGAATGATCACCTGCCACATGATTGCCTTTTCGGGCATGTGCTCGGCATTGATGAAGGTCTTGAGCAAATGAATCGCGGAGATCCCGATCAAGGCCGTGGCCAATTTGACCTTGAGCACACCGGCGCTGACGTGCGACAGCCACTCGGGTTGGTCCGGGTGGCTCTCGAGCGCGAGCCGCGAGACGAAGGTTTCGTAGCCGCCGATAATGACAATATTCAAGAGATTCGCGATCATCACGACATCGATGAGACCGAGCACGATGAGCATGATGTCGGTGTCCGTCAGACGCCCCGCCTTGGCCACGAGATGGCTCAACTCGATCATGAACTGATAGACGTACACGCCTTGCGATACGATCAATCCCAGGTAAAGCGGCGCCTGCAGCCAACGGCTCCAGAAAATGAAATTCTTGAGGACTTGTATCATCCGATCCATGTTTCTGGTTTTAACGGTCAAAAAATTTCCGGGCGAATTGTATCATCCTTGCTCCGATGAGCCAGAGCTCCGGCGCGCTCGGGTAGTGTCTCAGTTTGAAATTCGGCTTCCGCCCCCCTAAGAGACATTCGCGAAAGCGGGGTAGAACTACGTGGGCACTAAGCCTCCTAATCCCTTGTATGTTTGTTTTCAACTTGCGATTCCCCGTGGTCTTGCCACGGGGACACCGGTATGTCAAGAATCAAGGTAAGCCGAAGGAAGAACTCCGACCGTTGAAGTTATTTTGATACCCCGCGGTCTTGCCGCGGGGTAATTCATTGATGTTTATGTTTTGGGCTCTTTCGCAGAATTTGTGGTCAGTGGAGAGACGGTCTGGCAATGATCGCATGATAATCTGGGTCTGTTTATTTGCGCCTGGTCACGAGTTTTCGGGTTCGAGATTTCGAGGCAAGGCAAGTGCGCCACGGTTTACTCCCTCTCCCTCCGGGCTCTCCGGGAGAGACGGCCCGGCCGCGCTGGCCGCGAATTGCGCTGTTTCTCGCCCTCCTTATAAAACAACGGCTTGGCGACGGTGCGCTGTCAGGAGACCTAATGTGAGTGCGGCGGGCCCAGTTCAGGTGTGTCTATTCGAGAGGTCGCGGAACTCTTACGCCACTCGGATATTCAGATCACGATGCGTTACGCTAATCTCGCACCAGAAAACGTGGAGGGCAGCTGCTGCTGTACTAGATAGGTTTGACGGGATCGAGTCACGTTTTGGTCACGTGACGCCACCGCATCATCAACGTTTGATTTTATTGGTCGGGGTGACACGATTCGAACGTGCGACTCCTGCCTCCCGAAGGCAGTGCTCTACCAGGCTGAGCTACACCCCGATGGGTAGATATTAATAGAGGCGGTTGACCGCGAATTCCGCAAGCGCGCGCAAGGCCTCGTTGTGCCGCGAAGGCGCAAGCCCCTCAATCACCCTGAGGGCGCTTCCGGCTTCGGCACGCGCAAGCCGCGCAGTGTACGCGATAGCGCCGGTGGCTTCAATCGCCTGCACCACCGTGCGCGTGTGCTCGCGCCCCCCCTGTTCGATGGCCGTGCGAACCACGGTCCGCTGTTCCGCATCGCCGTGCCACAGGGCGTAAAGCAAGGGCAGCGTCGGTTTACCTTCCGCCAGATCATCGCCGATGTTTTTCCCTAGTTGCTCGGAGGTAGCGCTATAGTCAAGCACGTCATCAATGAGCTGATAGGCGGTGCCCACATGCCGGCCGTAGCTGGCCATCGCCTGTTCTTCCTCGGAGCTGCCGTGACTCATGACAACCCCGAGCCGGCCGGCGGCCTCGAAGAGCTTGGCGGTCTTATTGTGGATGATGGTGAGGTAGCGGGCCTCCGTCGTTTCCGGATCGTGGCAGTTGACCAACTGCATGACCTCGCCTTCGGCGATGGTGTTGGTCGCATCCGCGAGGATCTCCATCACGCGCATATTGCGGACCTCCACCATCATTTGAAAGGCCCGCGAATAAAGAAAATCGCCGACCAGCACGCTCGCCTCGCTCCCCCAAACCAGGTTGGCCGTTTCCTGTCCGCGGCGCATGTCCGAGGCATCCACCACATCGTCGTGGAGCAAGGTCGCGGTGTGGATCAACTCCACGATCGCGGCCATTTCGATGTGATGTCGGCCTTGGTAACCGTGAGCGTGCGCGCTCAGTATCGCCAATACGGGACGCAAGCGCTTACCGCCGCTATTGACGATGTAGTGGCTAAGTTGATTGATCAGGGTAACCTCGGAATTCAGGCGCGCTTTGATTAGACGATCGACGGCCGCCATGTCTTCGGCGACCAGCGCGCGTAAGGTATCGATGTTCATGCGGTCCCGCGGGGCCCTAACTGCATTGGGCCGGCCATTGTGCCAAGACGGAGGCTGAATTTCTACGACCCGTTGAGGATCGGTTTTAAACGGCGCTTGCTTGTGCGCTGCGCGCGGATCTCGTAGAATCACCCACCCATCCGGTAAAGGAACGATGGGATCACGGTGACGGGGAATCGACCATGCTAGCGGTGCTCAAGACAGGCGGTAAGCAATACGCGGTTCAGGAACAAGACACGATTTTGGTCGAGCGCATCGTGGGCGATGTGGGCGCGAGCGTGGAGTTGCGCGAGGTATTACTGGTCAAGGACGGCGCGCGGGTGACCTTGGGCACGCCCGTGGTCAGCGGTGCGGTGGTCGAGGCCGAAATCACCTCGCAACCGCGCGGTGAGAAAATCATGGTCGTTAAATTCAAGCGCCGCAAGCACTACCGTAAGCAGATGGGGCATCGGCAGAATCTCACGGAGCTTACGATTCGATCCATCCGCGGTTCGCCGGAAATGCATGGCTAACGGAGCGTTGTAACACGATGGCACATAAAAAGGCGGGCGGCAGCACGCGTAACGGCCGGGACTCCGAATCGAAACGGCTCGGGGTCAAGCGCTTTGGGGGACAATGGGTCGAAGCGGGCAACATCCTCGTCAGGCAGCGAGGCACACGCGTTCACGCCGGGGTGAACGTGGGGTGTGGCCGCGACCACACGCTGTTTGCCTTGGCGCCGGGACGGGTCGTCTTCGCGCTGAAGGGGCCAAGGACCCGTACGTATGTGAGCGTCATGCCGCAATAACGCGGCGCGTTGGCGCGGTCGAAAGCCCCGTCCCGGACGGGGTTTTTTTTGCTGCGGTGAATGATCGGTGAAATTTGTCGATGAAGCGCGGATCCGCGTCGAGGCGGGGGCCGGGGGCGATGGTTGCCTGAGCTTTCGCCGTGAGAAGTTCATCCCCTTCGGCGGTCCGAACGGGGGGGATGGCGGGGATGGCGGCCATGTCATTCTGGAAGTCGCCGAAGGCCTGAACACGCTCGTGGAATTTCGCTATAAGCGCCGGTTTTGCGCGCAAAACGGGCACGCAGGCATGGGTAAGGACTGCTCGGGACATGCCGGCGCCGATTGCATCGTCCGGGTCCCCGCGGGGACGGTGGTTTACGACGCCGACAGCGATGAGTTGCTGGGCGATCTCGTGGCTCCCAAGCAACGCCTCGTGGTGGCGCGGGGCGGAGTGCACGGCATGGGGAATACGCGTTTTAAGAGCAGTACCAACCGTGCGCCGCGCAAGATCACCCATGGCCAACCGGGCGAAACCCGCAATTTACTGATCGAGCTCAACCTGCTGGCCGATGTGGGCCTCATGGGAATGCCGAATGCCGGTAAATCGAGTCTCATTCGAGCGGTGTCGGCGGCGCGCCCTAAGGTCGCCGGCTATCCTTTCACGACGCTTTATCCGCACCTCGGTGTGGTGCGCGTCGATACCGAACGCAGTTTCGTCATCGCCGATGTGCCGGGTCTCATCGAAGGGGCGGGCGAGGGCGCGGGCCTCGGCGTGCGCTTCTTGAAGCATTTAGCGCGTACCCGGCTGCTATTGCATGTGGTCGATATCGGGACACCGGATCGAGTGGAGGGCATCGTCGCCAGGATCCGGGCGGTGGAGGAGGAAATCGGTAAGTTCAGCGCTCAGCTCTATGCTCGAGAGCGGTGGTTGGTCCTTAACAAAGTGGATTTGCTGCTGGGCGCCGATCGCAAGGCATGCGCCGCAGGAATCGTCGCGGGTGTGAAGTGGACCGGGCCGGTGTTCGAGGTCTCGGCCTTGAGCGGGGAAGGTTGTCCGGCGCTTGTCTATGCGATCCAGGCGCGGCTGGACACACTCAACCGATCGGGGAAAGCCGCGGCGTGCGCGCAACAATGAGCGCCGGGCCGGAGAGAACGGATCTCGGCGCCTCCAGGCGCTGGGTGGTTAAGATCGGTAGCTCACTCGCCACCAATCATGGCGCGGGTCTGCGTGCCGAATCTCTCGGGGTCTGGGTGGCGCAGATGGCGGTGCTCTGCCGCCAAGGGCGCGAGATGGTGGTGGTGACATCGGGCGCCGTCGCCGAAGGCGTGGTCCGGCTCGGCTGGGCGAGCAGGCCGCACGCCCTGCACGAGCTTCAGGCCGCCGCGGCCATCGGCCAGATGGGACTCATCCAGACCTACGAAGCCTGCTTTCAGCGTCATGGCTTGCACACGGCGCAAGTGCTTTTGACTCATGCGGACTTGGCGCACCGGCAGCGTTATCTGAATGCCCGTAGCACGCTGCGCACGCTTTTGGCGCTGCGGGTCGTACCGGTGGTCAACGAGAACGATACCGTGGCCACCGAAGAGATCCGGGTGGGCGACAACGATACGCTCGCGGGGCTTGTGGCCAATCTCATCGAGGCCACGCTACTCGTGATCCTGACCGATCAGGAGGGCGTACACGAACGCGATCCGCGCGCCGATCCGCAAGCCCGGCTCATCCCGCGGGCATGCGTCGGCGATCCCGCTCTCAGCGCCATGGCGGGGGAGGGCACCTGGCTCGGACGCGGCGGCATGCGGACGAAACTCACGGCGGCGGCGCTCGCGGCACGCTCCGGGACGGCGACCATCATCGCTTCGGGC
>JBOIDH010000143.1:0-6067 GCA_050740495.1 Gammaproteobacteria bacterium
CATTGCATCGACTTCGAACAACGGCTGTATCTCCTGGTTCATGGCCTTCACCTTTCTACAGTAAATTCACAAAGAAAGGTGTCTCACGCTAGGTTGACACAAAGGGGCCGCGACACGCTTATGCGCACCGTTAAGGCCAGCACTGCCTCGCACTGTTTGGAAGAGCGGTTGGCCATCGGCCGCCAGAACGCTTAATGTTCCGTCCTTGCCGTTCCCGCCCGCAGTGATGGCCTCGTGGCGCATTGATTGTGCAGGTTCGCTTGCGCCTATGCTGATGCCTGCATCTGATGTGCTGTGCCGCTGCAGGATGTGTCCTCAAGTGGGTTCGAAGGCTTGGGTCATGACCACCGTTCATGCGGTGTCACAACCGGGATATTGCGAGGCCCGTACCAGAGGCTGTAACGACCGTGCCCCGGAGACTTCAAGCGCTTGTCGCGAAAGGTTTTTATTACCGATTGGTGGCGTGAGAGCGGGTGCGGATCGGGGGATCCTCCGCGGCGCGCGCTCTCAACATATTGGGAGCGTCTCAACATGTTGGGAGTATGCATGCGCCGGCAGGGATGCCGAGTCATTACCCGCCCAAGGTCTAGCCAAACACATTTGAAATTACGGGTACCTCTCCAAGGTCCCTGTGCATCTGGGACAGGGACTGCCTTTTTCACACAAGGCTGTCTTTCCATGTCGGCATCGTATCGCGTTGGCATGCGGCGGATCGCCCTTCGGGCATCCGCCCTACTTGGTTGTTTGACATACCGATGGAAGCTCGAATACGGCCAATGGCTCACCTGTGCCACGTACCCATGCTTCACCGGGTTCCAATGAATGTAATCGATATGCCGGTTGAAGTCGGCCTCATCGCGGATGAGATGTTCCCAGAATCGATGCTGCCACAACGTGCTCTGGTTCCGCTTTTTGCGGCGCCCGTTCATCCATTCAGGTCGATTGAGTCTGGTGTGACAGCGCTGCGTGACCCTCCGCTTGATGACACGCCAGCGGTGGGAGAAATCCTCATCTCCGGGAGGCAATGTCCACAGGGCATGCCTGTGGTCGGGCAGCAACACCCAAGCCCCGATCACAAACGGATGGGTCAAACGAATCGTTCCGATTGCTTCCCGCAGGGCCGAGCCCACATCGGCATCGGTTAGAAAGGTTTGGCGCCGATAGGTGTTGACGGTGAAGAAATAGGTGCCACCCGGAACGTGGGCGCGACGGTAATCAGGCATGGCGGAAGTATACCGCCAATGAATGGCGCGGGCGCGCGCTACGCTTGCTGAGGAGGTCCCCGTCCACGGCGCGATCGCGGCGCGGCTGGTCGCGGTCTCTTCGATACCGGTGGGTGAGACCGCCGGCCGCTGGGGTTGGGCCCATAGGGCATCGGCGATCCGTCCCTGTTCCAATTCCGCTCGTTCGATCTCTCGGCAGCGCGCGTGGCGCGCCAGTATGCCGTGCCGCCGCCTATGCCGAGATCCGATGCGGATAAATCAACAGAACCCTCCCCGGAAGCAACACCTTTTTTTGATTTATCCGATTCCAGCGCAGGAGCTGGCGGACGCTGACACGGTATTGATTCGCGATTCGCGACAGCGAGTCTCCCGCCCGGATCGTGTGGCGCACGCTCGCCTGCCGCGGCTTCACGGCAAGAAAGGCGGGTAGGAAGTTAGCCACGCTGGCCACCGCGAGCGGGGGTCTTACGGAGCGGGCGATCTTGCGCTTCAAGATATCCGCGTTTTTCACCGGCAAGGCTAATCTATGCGGTCCGGTTGGGCCGGTCGTGTCCTTGATTACGCCCGGATTCAGTCGCCGCAATTCCGCCACGCTCATTTGCGCTAGCGCCGCCGCCCGGACGAGGCGGATGGGTGCGCCGATTTCGACTTCGGAAACGTAAGGTTTATTCGCGATGGGTTTGAGGCTGACGTTATACTCCGCGGGCGCGGCGACGATGCTCGACATCGCTAAGAGCTTAGGCACGAATTTTTTCGTTTCCGCCGGCAAGTCGAGCGACCAAAAACTCGTCGAGCGGCCCGCGCGGCGATTGCGGTGGATAGCCGTCTGAACGGTCTTTTCTCCGCAGTTGTACGCCGCTAATGCATGCAGCCAGTCCCCCTTGAAGAGGTCATGGAGGTTCTCCAGATAATCAAGCGCCGCACCGGTGGAAGCGAGGACATCGCGCCGTCCGTCGTACCACGCGCTCTGTCTAAGACCAAAGCGCTTTCCCGTTCCCGGGATCAGCTGCCAGATGCCTGCGGCGTGGCTGGGCGAATACGCTTCCGGACGATAAGCGCTCTCAATGATCGGTAACAGCACGATTTCCGTCGGCATAGCGCGCCGTTCCACTTCTATTACGATGTGATGCAGGTATGGACGCGCCCGCTCCGCCAACCGGTCGAGATAGGCCTGCCGCAGCCCCGGCCAAGACTCTTTCGATGACGGGGCTGGCTGGGGTAGCGCGAATCCCTGCCGGATCCGTTCCCAAAGATCATCGTACGGTTCGTGTGAGAGCGGCGCTTGCGCAAGGCCTCCATTAAGGCGAGTGCGTAATTCGTCGAGGAGCGCCGAGCGGTAGGCCGAATCGAATACGCCGGGGTTCGCGCTGCGGTGCGGAGACCGCGCCTGGTCCTCTACCTGCGGCACTGCCAGACAGCCGCCCAGGAGGAAAGGGGTGCAAATTATTATTATTGAACGATGGTTGCCCCGTCGCATTTGCAGAGATGCTAGGGAGGCCGCAGAGGGGTGTCAACTTTTCAAGCGTTAGCTAAATCTGTAGAAAAATACGATGAACAAGCTATAACCGGATGATTTAACAAGACATCTATATACTCATTCGGCGACAAGTGTGATTTATTAGCAGTCCTAATAAATGTCTTTCCACTGGCGCAAAGCCGCGAATAGCTCGGTATCGGAGCACAATCGCCGCCGCGCTTGCCTTTCGGCCGCGCGCTTGACCTCGGGCGCCGCAGAGCGCACGAAGGGATTCGTTTGCCGTTCTAGGCCTAAGGTCGAAGGCACCGTCGGCAATCCTTGAGCACGCCGTACCGCGGTCTCCCGGATGCGCGCGGCAATGGCCGCGTTATCGGGTTCGACCGCGCGGGCGAAAGCGAGGTTAGCAAGTGTATACTCGTGACCACAATAAAGGCGTGTCTGGGGCGGCAGGCTCATGAGCTTGGTGAGGGAGGTATACATTTGTTCAGCCGTTCCCTCGAATAGGCGCCCGCAGCCGGCGGTGAACAGGGTATCGCCGCTGAACAACAACCCCGCGCCGAAATAAGCGACCGCGCCGGAGGTATGGCCGGGGACGCCCAGGACCTTGAATGATAGATCGAGATTGGGAAACTCGATCGTGTCGCCGTCGATCACCCCATGACGGCATTGGGGGATAGTCTCGAGCTTCGGGCCATAGACGGGCACGCGGTAACGCTCGACCAGCGATTCAATGCCATTGACGTGATCCCAGTGATGATGGGTGACGAGTATGGCCGTGAGTTTGAGCCCCTGTGCGGCCAGAGTTTGATCGACGGGCACGGCATCGCTAGGATCGACAACCACGACGATGTCTCCGTTGCGAATGAACCAGATATAATTGTCTTTCAGTGCAGCGACCGGAAAGACATCGACCATGTTTTTATCTCCGGGGATGACCTCGATGCGGCCAGTATACAGTTTACCCCTTAGGTATTGTCGCGACATGCCGGATCCCTCATGGTTCTGATCAGCGACGATCGATCGCTTTCCTTGTGGACGAGGCTGGTGGAATGGTTTCAAGGCCCTCTCGGGCACTCCGTGTTGCAAGCGGAACGCGCCCAGCTCGGCCCGGTTTTATCGGGCTTGTTCGGTTTTCATATCGTCCAAATAGGAGCGCTCGGCGCGGCCGACCTGTTTGCGGGCAGCCGCATCGCGCATCGAATCGTGCTCAATATCGACCCGCAACGGCCGATCGCAATGCTTGGCCATCCGTTATGCGCGGCTTGGGCGCTACCGCTGCAAACCCGCAGTATCGATGTAATCGTCCTGCCGCATGTCTTGGAGTTCCAAGCGGACGGGATGGAAGTCTTGCGCGAAACCGACCGCGTTCTTGTGGGCGAAGGTCACGTGGTGATTTTGGGATTCAATCCATGGAGCTTATGGGGGCTGTGGCGCCTTTGCAGCGCGTGGGGAAAGCGCGTACCTTGGTGTGGGCGGTTCTTGGCGATGGGGCGCCTTCAAGCTTGGCTGCGCGATTTTGGATTTGATATCGTGCAATCGCGCCGGTTCAATGTGCGCGCGCCCTGGGCTAACGCGCCGCCCGAGCGGCGACGGGAGATCAGCGAGCGCATCGGCGCTTGGCTCGGTTTCGGCGGGGTGTATCTTCTGGTCGGGAAAAAGCGTATCGAGGCGATGACGCCGATCGGGGCGCGGCGGCACGCGCAGCGTAGAGTTCTTCATGGTGGTATCGCCGGCTCGTCCGTGCAGCGAGTCAGGCTCTAGCATGGCCGCTCGTCCAGGCATTGCGCAAGAGACCTCGGAAGAAACCCGCGTTGAGATGTTTACCGATGGGGCATGCCGCGGGAATCCCGGACCCGGGGGATGGGGGGTCCTGCTACGCTATAAAGGCAACGTGAAGACGCTGAGCGGCGCCGAGCCGTTTACGACCAACAACCGCATGGAGCTTATGGCCGCTATTCGGGGACTCGAAGCATTGAAGCATCATTGCGGGGTCCGGTTGACGACCGACTCGGTCTACGTAAAAAACGGTATCACCGAGTGGCTCCCGCGCTGGCAGCGGCGCGGATGGCGTACCGCGGATAAACAGCCGGTTAAAAACGCCGATCTCTGGCAACGGCTGGCCGCCGCGGCGTCGCGCCATGATATAGAGTGGCAATGGGTGAAAGGCCACTCGGGGCACGTTGAAAACGAGCGTGTCGATCGCTTGGCAAATCGCGCGATCGACCGGCTTTTAGCTGCTCGTGCAGGCGGCGATAGGAACGCGACGACAGACTAAGGAAGCTCTAAAGGAAGCTCTGCAAAAGTGTCGCGAACAAGCCCAGATGCGCGAGGCCGCGGAGCGAGTCGCGAGACATATCAGGTAGATAGGCGAGCGACGAGCGAGCACGCGAAAACGCGGGGAGCGGCCCATGGACAGCCGCGCTTTGAGGAGCGAGGAAAGCAGATGGGCTGCGCAGTAACTTTTGCGGAGCTTCCCTAATGCGCCAGGTCGTACTAGATACGGAAACCACGGGCCTCGAGCCGGGAGAGGGTCATCGAATCATCGAGATCGGCTGCGTGGATCTCGTCAATCGGCGGGTGAGCGAGCGCCGGTTTCATTATTATCTTTGCCCGGAACGGGACATCGATCCCGGCGCGGTGGAGGTGCACGGTATTACCCTGGCGCAACTCAAGGACAGTCCACGATTCGCGGACATCGCGAAGGAGTTTTTAGACTTCATCCGGGGCGCCGAGCTTATCATCCACAACGCAGCCTTTGATGTCGGCTTTATCAACAGCGAGCTCCGGCGGCTCGGACCGGAGTGGGGGCGGATTGAGGAAGTCTGTGCGGTGATCGACACTCTGGCCCTGGCACGCGAGTTACATCCGGGACAAAAGAATAGCTTGGACGCCTTGTGCAAGCGCTACCAGATCGACAACTCGGCGCGCATACAGCACGGCGCCTTGCTCGATGCGGAGATCCTTGCCGACGTTTATCTTGCGATTACCGGCGGACAGGCCGATCTGCTCCTGGATGACTTTAGGCCCGCCGTCAGAAAGAAAATAGAATCGGTCGGCGCCGAAAAACGGGCGCCGCTCCCCGTGATCGTTCCTAGTGAGGGGGAGCGGACGGAGCACCGCAGGCTTCTGGAGATTATCGATCGCGCGAGCGGTGGCCGGTGCTTGTGGCGGCGCGAGGACTCTTGCGCTAGATTCTCACACATCCAATGTCGTACAGAACCACTTCAGCAAGTCCGGGAGTCCCTTCTCCCTCAGGGAGAAAGCCAGGGCCAGGGAATGGCCCTGCTTGGCGCGCCGAGGATGCAAGGTTAGGATGAGGGGAATCAAATCAAACACATGCGTCGATTATTCTGATCCCCTCACCCCA
>JBOIDH010000144.1:0-6053 GCA_050740495.1 Gammaproteobacteria bacterium
TTCGATTCGTTAACGCACACTCATAGCATTAAGGAGTACGTCATGAACCATGACCACATACCGGCAAAGCAGCGCGGACTCACCCTCTGGGGGCTATTGATGGGCGGTGCGCTCCTCGCATTCGCGGCGCTGACCCTGATGAAGCTGTTTCCGCTCTACAACCAAAGTTTCAAAGTGCGTGCCGCCATGCAAGCCGTGGCCGGAATGCCGGAGATCGGCCAAAAAGGCGTGCAGGAGATCAGAGGGTTGATCGAGCGTAACTTCGAGGTCTCCGATGTGGACACGATTACCGGCAGAGATCTCCAGAAGTATTTGAAGGTCGTGGCTAACCCCGATGGCAAGGGCCGTATCATGACCATGATCTATGAGGATCGCGGACCACTTTATGGTGATCTGGATGTCGTCTTGAAGTTCAATGAAAGCATCGCCATCCCAGGCATGGGTATCGAGTGACAGCGACTTCAGGGATTAGCGAGTCACTCGGGTATGGTTTTAAAACTAAAAGCTTATTGACGTCCGCTCTTACTCACAGCAGCGCGGGGGAAAACAACAACGAACGGCTGGAATTCCTCGGTGACGCCGTGCTCGATCTGGTGGTTGCGGAAACGCTTTTCGAGCGTTACCCGTACGCGCAAGAAGGTGAGTTGAGCCGCTTGCGTTCGACACTCGTCAACCGGGAAACGCTGGCCGTGGTGGCGCGTGATCTCGACCTGGCAGCCCATCTCACCTTGGGCCAAGGCGAGAAAAAAAGCGGCGGGATGCAGCGTGAATCGATACTCGCCAACGCGCTCGAAGCGATTATCGGCGCCATCTATCTTGATGGGGGACTGGCAGTCTGCCGCGAACGGGTGCTAGCTTGGTTCTCATCGATGCTGGATAGAACCCTGCCGGAGGCGATCACAAAGGATCCGAAAACCGAGCTGCAGGAAATTCTGCAAGCACGCCGCCTTCCGCTTCCCACCTACACGGTGGCCCGAGTTGCCGGCAAACCCCACAAGCAGCTTTTTACCATCACCTGCCAGTGCGTACCGTTGCCCTCGCCGGTGTCGGCGCAGGGCCCGAGCCGCAGGCGCGCGGAGCAGGCGGCAGCGGAACAAGCCCTGCGGCTACTGCGCGAGGCGGGTGATTCCTGATCGCTAATGATGCTTGCTAGCCCCGTCAGCCGATGCGGAATGGTTGCCATCGTCGGGCGTCCCAATGTCGGCAAATCAACGTTTCTTAACCGCGTGATCGGACAAAAGCTCAGCATTACCTCGCGCAAACCTCAGACGACCCGTTATCAGATCCTGGGCATTAAGACAGAAGGTGTCCATCAGATCGTGTTCGTGGATACGCCTGGACTGCATCGAGGGCGGCATGGGGCGCTCGATCGCGCTTTAAATCGGGAGGCCATCAAGGCGATTGCACAGGTCGATATTATCCTATTCATGGTGGAGGCGTTGCGCTGGACGGAGGATGATCGGTACGTCTTGAACTGTATAAAGCCGGCCGCGTGTCCGGTCTTGGTTGCGGTTAATAAAGTCGACACCGTAGCGGATAAATCCCAGCTTTTGCCTTACCTCAGCGAAGTCAGCGGTTTCATGGATCTCGCCGAGATCGTTCCGCTGTCGAGCTCCACCGGTGACAACATCGTCGCGTTGGAGGAGGCATTGAAGTCCAGGCTTCCCGAGGGGCCCGCTATATTTCCCGCGGACGAACTGACCGATCGCGGCGAGCGGTTTTTCGCGGCCGAGCTGATCCGAGAGCAGTTGCTGCGCAGGCTCGGGGCGGAGGTGCCGCACCGCTTGACTGTAATGATAGACGAGTTCGTCTCGAAACCGCGCATAACCTGTATCGATGCCACGATTTGGGTAGAGCGGCCGGGCCAAAAGCGAATCGTCGTCGGCGCGCACGGGGCGGTGCTGAAAGCCGCGGGTCAGCAGGCACGATTGGAGATGGAGCGCTTGTTCGGCACCCGGGTTTTTCTTCGGACGTGGGTCAAGGTCAAGGAAAGGTGGTCCGATGATATTCGGGCGTTGGGCCAACTCGGGTTTCACGATTAAGACGTGGCGTGTGTCTCAATAGGGGTGGCCGGTGCGTGTTGACCTGCAGAGCGCCTTTGTCCTGCACCAGCGTTCGTATCGAGAGACGAGCTTACTTTTAGAAATTTTCTCCTTGCGCTCAGGAAGGGTCGGATTGATCGCGAAGGGTGCAAACCGGCGGCGTTCGGCGTTCCGCGGCGCGCTGCAATTCTTCAGGCCGCTCCTTCTGGCCTGGGCGGGACGGGGGGAGCTGGCGACGCTCGTCGGGGCCGAGATCGACGGACCCTTCTCCGCCTTGAGCGGCCGCGCGCTCTTAAGCGCTTTCTATCTCAACGAACTCTTGATGCGGGTATTGCATCGGGACGATCCGCATCCGGCGCTCTTCGCGGCCTATCGCCAAGCCTTGGAAACCCTTGCGCAAGCCGGGAACGAGGAGCCGGCCTTGCGCTTGTTCGAGAAACGTCTGCTCGAAGACATCGGCTATGGTCTTAGTCTGAGCTTTGATGTGGATGCCAATGCCCCCATTGAACCTGAGCGCGATTATTACTATCAAAGCGATAAAGGTCCTTGGCGCGATCCACCCGCGCACATCGACACCGTTAAGGTACGGGGGCGCACCTTGATCGCCGTAGCCGCCGCGCTGTTTTATGAACCCGAAGTACTCAGTGAGTCGAAGCGTTTGATGCGATTTATCCTTGCTTCCCATATCGGCGGCCGGCCGTTGGCCAGCCGGCAATTGTTCAGTTAGACCGTCGCGATCAATGCTTACCCGAGGACCGATTCTGCTTGGAGTCAACATCGACCACGTGGCGACGTTAAGACAAGCGCGGGGAACCCGCTACCCCGATCCCGTTCAAGCCGCCATGGAAGCGCAGCACGCCGGAGCGGACGCCATCACGATACATCTGCGTGAGGACCGGCGCCATATACAGGAGCGCGATGTCGAGCTGCTCGCTGCCGTGCTTCAAGTGCGCATGAACCTCGAAATGGCGGTGACCGACGCGATGCTCGCGCTGGCCGAGCGGATCCGTCCGGCGGATTGTTGTTTGGTGCCCGAAAGACGACAGGAATTGACCACCGAAGGAGGCTTGGATGTCGCGGCCCAGCTCGACGCGATTTCAGAGGCACGCAAACGTATCGAGGGCATGGGCACCCGCGCGTCGCTGTTTATCGACCCCGACCCGCGCCAAATCGAAGCCGCCCGCGAGGCGGGCGCCGCGGTCATCGAGATCCACACCGGACGCTATGCGGACGCGGCGGATCCCGGCGCGCGGGAACGCGAGCTCCAACGTATCGTTGCGGCTGCTCGTCTGGCGGCCGGCAGGGGTTTACGAGTTCATGCGGGACATGGGCTGAATTATCATAACGTTGGCCCGATTGCGGCTATAGCCGAGGTAGAGGAGCTCAATATTGGGCACGCGATCGTCGCGCGCGCGGTGTTCAGCGGTCTCGCCGAGGCAGTCCGTGAGATGAAAACGCTGATGCTGGAAGCCCGGCGATGATCCATGGGATCGGCATGTGTCAGCAACGACCCGCTTGGCCGGCCGCTGATGATTTGCGCGGGCCGCGCGGCCGAGATCATCGAAGCTCTCGCTATTGGCAGTATCCACCTGTCGCTTAGCGATGAAATCGATTTTGCCGTGGCCGAGTGAAAAGTTAGACAGTAGCTTTTTAGCCTCCAACTTCAGGTACTGAAAGATTCCGACAAATCTTTCGCGCCAAATGGTTGGAGATTTCAATATGGCGTGGAACGGCTTCAATAGCACCGGTGGCGGGATTGGTCCAAAGTGAATGAGAACTACCTTCGCGCTTGAGATAACAGCCGTGTTGTCGCAAACGCAAGAGCAATGTGCTGCGCTTCACGATAATACGATTGTTTCACGTTCCGCTTCCGTAGGCACACCACGTAGGTAATCCTCACGTCGATCCTCAAGAATGAGAGCAATTGCGCCAGCCAAGCTCTCTCGGGCTTCTTCTTTTGTGCGGCCCTGACCATTTGCGCCGGGAATCTCGGGACAGTAGGCAATAAACCACTCGCCGTCGCGCTCAAAAATTGCCGTAAATTCGTTTCGCATGTGTTACCTACCGGGAGTAATCGAATTGGCTTATGAGTCAATATACCTCTCGTGGTTCCCACTGTCTAACGCAAAGCGTAAGCGGCACCCAACGGAGCGCAGCGTAGTTGGGCTTTCAAGTTGACGCTGAAGTTAGGCAGAGTAGCGGGACCTGCGTTTATAGCGTGAGAGAAAACGTGGTCCTCCCGTATTCTGCCCTAAGCCAGCGGCGGTTATTCGCGGTGGTGGTTGCGGCGGGAGAGTAAGATTGAGTCGTTCCACGAGAAGTCGCTGGTCTGGGTTCTCGCTGTAACGGCTCAAGATCAAGGTGCGGCCATCGGTGGTCGGGAGATGGACATCGAGCATCTGGATGCCGGCGACCTTATCGAGTACGGCGCGTCAGGCGAGCCCCTCTGCCAATGGCTTGAGTCGCGCTCTTAAGGTAATGTGCAGGCAATTGACAACCCGCAGCTCCATCCGTACTCTTCTCGCTTGGGAAGGGTCGCACTATAAGCAGATGAAGGCATGGATAGCGCGAGCAAGCCGGAGGTTCTCCATAGAGGAGCTCCCCTTCGAACGCATGTATACAAGAATTCAAGAATTTAAGGAGGACCCTATGTCCCTAAGCGAGGACGGGGACACCGTCGTGGTCGGCGCGGTATTAGACGACATCGGCGCTAACTCCGACCAAGGCTCGGCGTATGTGTTTGTGAAGCCCGCCGGGGGCTGGAGCGGGCTTCTGACCGAGGCTGCCCACCTGACCGCCTCGGACGGGGCGGCGTTTGACGAATTCGGCGGCTCCGTGGCGGTGAGCGGGGACACCGTCGTGGTCGGAGCGCCATTTGACGGCATCGACGCGAACGCCAGCCAAGGCTCGGCGTATGTGTTTGGCTTTGCCCCCCCCAACAGCGCGCCGACGATCGCAGCCGCCCCCGGCGGGCAGTGCCTGAGCGACACGCAGGGCCGCATCAACCTGAGCGTGGGCGACCTGGAGACGCCGGCGGGCAGCCTGACCCTGAGCGGCAGCTCCTCCAACACCAACTTGGTGCCCAACGCCAACATCGTCTTCGGCGGCAGCGGGGCCAACCGCACGCTGACGATCACCGCCGCGCCCAAGAAGAGCGGCACGGCGAGCATCACGGTGAGCGTGAGCGACGGGGAGCTGACCACCACGCTCGTCGTCACCGTCAAGATCGGCACCAACATGAACGACACGTTGATCGGCACGAGCGGGCCGGACATGCTCTTCGGGGTGAACGGGACGGATATACTGACGGGCTTGGCGGACAACGATCTGCTGTGCGGCGGCAACGGCGACGACACGCTCAACGGTAACGGCGGCGCCGACGCGCTCAACGGCGGGAACGGGAACGACATTCTCAATGGCGGCGACGAAAACGACACCCTGACCGGCGGCCTGGGCGCCGACTCCTTCCGCGGCGGCGCGGGCACCGACACCGCCACCGACTTCACGCCCAGCCAGGGCGACACACAGGATGGCACGATTCCGTAACGCCGGAAGTGGGCGGGTCAGTGTCGGTAACGAGTCCTCGAGACGAACGACGGAGGTAACATGCTTCGCCCCTGCCCGGCAGGGGCGAAGCATGTAGGGGTTGCGAGTCCATGCGGACACGGGCTCAACTATCAGAACGCTGGCCCGATTGCGGCGATAGCCGAGGTAGAGGAGCTCAATATTGGGCACGCGATCGTCGCGCGCGCGGTGTTCAGCGGTCTCGCCGAGGCAGTCCGTGAGATGAAAAGGCTGATGCTGGATGCCAGGCGATGATCCATGGGATCGGCGTCGACATCGTCAAGGTCGAGCGCATACGCGCGGGCTTACAGCGTTTCGGCCACAGGTTTTCACGCCGGATCCTCACCCCTCAAGAGCACGCCGAGTTCGAATCCCGCCGCTGCCCGCCGCGGTTTCTCGCGAGCCGTTTCGCGGCAAAAGAGGCTTATTCGAAAGCCCTCGGCACCG
>JBOIDH010000145.1:0-6042 GCA_050740495.1 Gammaproteobacteria bacterium
GGCAACAAAGAGGGAACCGGAGGGCTTTATCTACGCCACAGACTCGAGGTCTAAGGGTGGGCTCAAGCTCACTCCGTTCCCGATAATGGGAGCTAACCATTACCATAATAAAGATACAAGGGTGGGTTAGCTGAATAACCGCCCGTGACGGAAGGCGTTTGGAAGAAACAATGTGTTTCTTGAGAGCCGCGCTGTTTGCGGCGTAACCCACCAACCCGTCGGCCACAGGCCGACACCTCAATCTGCTTGCCAAGCCGAAATCTAAGGTGACGCGCTCCGCGCGTCGGATCGGTGCGTTACGGCGTAAAAAGCACGCCTAACGCACCCTACATTTTTTGGCTAGGTACTCGAACGAGGTCCGCCCACGAATTTTACGGAAGAGTCGAAAATTCTGTACCCATCCCGCGCATTCCCTGTAACATGACCGGCCCAGTATAGGCGCTTGGCATGACGATTGATGGCAATCGCTCATGAAACCCCATAGAAACTTCGCACGCGACGATGAATTCGATCCTATTGTTACCCGCCTTGATCCTGGGCACTCTCGAGGGTCTGACGGAGTTCCTGCCTATCTCGAGCACCGGCCATTTGATTATCGCGGGCGAGCTGCTTGACTTCACCGGCGAGAGGGCAAAAACCTTCGAGATCGTCATCCAATTGGGCGCCATCCTGGCCGTGTGCTGGTATTATCGCGCGAAGCTTGCCGAGGTGGCGCGCGGGATCACGCGCAATGCCATCACCCAGCGTTTCCTCGCCAACCTCGCGCTGGCCTTTCTCCCCGCGGCCTTCTTGGGTGTGCTGCTGCACGGATTCATCAAAGATCACCTGTTTCATCCGATCACGGTGGCCGCGGCGTTGATTTTGGGGGGAGTCGTGATCCTTCTGGTCGAGCGCTCGAAGGGCGAGGCCAGGGTGCATGCGGTCGAGGACATGGGTTGGCCGGAGGCGCTCAAGATCGGTTGTGTCCAGGCGCTGGCCTTGATCCCCGGCACCTCGCGTTCCGGGGCGACGATCATCGGCGGATTGGTGTTCGGCCTATCGCGGCAGGCGGCGACGGAATTCTCGTTCTTTCTCGCGATCCCGACCATGTTCGCCGCGACCTGCTATGAGAGCGTAAACAACTGGCATCTGTTACAGGACGGCGATCTATCGCTATTCGGGATCGGGTTTACCGCGGCCTTCATCTCCGGCCTCGTAGCCGTCAAGGCGTTGCTTCATTTCGTAAAAAATCATAGCTTTTGCGTCTTTGCTTATTACCGGATCGTTTTCGGAGGGATAGTGCTTTCTTATTTTTGGTTAGGTCCAGGGAGTTGATGAATGTCTGACTACACAAAGCTGGTTGCAACGCTTAACCGCTGTGCCGAACGCGCGCGCGAAGAGACCCTTACCTTGGGACAGGTGCTCGACTCCATCGAAGAAGCTTCCTTTGCGTTCATCTGCATCATCATGGCGTTGCCGTTTCTGCAACCGCTCACGCTCGGCCCCTTGTCCGTGATCGGCGGGCTCAGCTTCGCCGCCTTAGGCTGGCAGCTTTTCCGGGGTCATCCGACGCCGATGCTCCCGCAAAGGGCTAGGAATACCGTCATCGGCCACAAGACTTGGGATGTCTTAATCGGTATATGCTTGAAGATCCTGGGGCTGTGCCGGCGGTTTACCAAACCGCGTTATAGCTATTGGGTCACCGGCGACAAAGGCCGGCAGATCAGCGGGCTCACGATCATGGCCGGCGGCTTGTTGATGGCGATACCCGCCTTCGGTCTGCCCTTCAACAACTTGATCCCCGCGCTCGGCATTTTTTTTGTATGCGTCGCCGAGCTGGAGCAGGACGGTTTGATGGTCTTCGTGGCCTTCGGCTGGTTGATCGCCACGGTGCTCTATTTCGTCGTCGCTTTCGCGCTGGTGTGGTTCCTTGGCGAGGAGGCGTTGTCTTTCTTTAGCTAGCGTCTATTCCGTAAAGACTTTTGATCTCTTTTAATCGGCCTAGATCTTCGTGATACAGGACACTCGCGAGAGCCCTTACCCCAATCGGCGATCGTGGGGTTTAGAGTTCGGCTATAGCTATTTTCTGAGCGCGCGCCGCCGCCAGCAACCGCTCATCGTAACTCGCCAGCGCTACGGTTTGACCCTGGTTGCGGAGGAATTCCATTGAAGCCAGGTGTAACGCGTCTAAGGTCCGAACAGGCCGGGGGAAAGGTTCCAGCGCACGGGCGAGCACCGGCGGAGCTAGCTCCAGCAAGGCCACGCGGCCTACGAGGGCGCGCACGTGTTCGCCGTGGGAATGGGCGAGTTTGCGAGCATGGATGCGAGTCCAAAGCTCGTATTCGAGCAAGCGGCTCGCCACCAACATCTCGTGCCAGAGGCTTTCCGGCGGCAAGCGGTCCTCGGCCAGTAAGTACGCAAGGGCGACCGAGGTATCAATGTAGATCACCGCTCCGAGCGATCCTGCGCAAGCTCTTGCATGAGTTGATGACGCGGGGCGACAGGCGCGCGTGCCGGCGGAACGCCCGTCGGCAGCGACGGCGGGGTAAGCCAGCCGCGGCGTACCGACTCGGCCAGTAATGCATCCGCCAGGAACGGGCTCCTCTCGGCGCGGGGTGGCGTGAGTTCGGCAACCACACGGTCGCGATCCGTGACCAGCACCGTCTCCCCGCTCGCCGCGAGGCGCACGTACTCACTCAGCTTGTTCTTAAGTATCTTAAGGCCGACCGATCGCATGACTACAAGGTAGCTTCCGGAAGCTACTATGTCAAGCTTCGAGGGGCTATCGAACTGCCGCGCGGTAAAGGTCGCGATCCCGCGCCCGTTGACTTTTTTCACTAACAGCAACGCCGCACTCCGCTCCACTTGCGCTCGACTTCGGCTTTAAAAAACTCGGCGCGTGTCATCGGCATCGCTTCCTCGGCCGCGTGCCGGGCGCGCCAGTGGGCTAAGTAACGCTCATAGGCGTCATCGCCGCTGAGCGCGCGGAGGATCCGCCAGACTCGTTGCAAAGAGCGCATGCGGTGTTATTCCATAGTAGCGCCGGGCTGGTTATTCTTTCGAGTCCTGGTCGCCGCCGCTTTCGGCGGCTTTCCCGTATAGAAACTGACCGATGACTTGTTCGAAGACCACGGCGGATTGCGTGTCGGTGATCACGTCTCCGCCTTTGAGGAATTCTTCGCTGCCCCCGGGAGCAAGGCTGATGTATTGCTCACCGAGTAACCCGGCCGTGTAGACGCTGGCGCCGGTATCCGTTGGGATCCGATTATACTGCTTGTCCATCTGTATTATGGCAACCGCGGTGTACGATTTTGAGTCGAATTCAATGGCGTTAACGCGCCCTACGGTGACACCCGCCATCTTGACCGGCGAACGCACCTTCAGCCCGCCGATATTGTCGAACATGGCGCGGATCTCGTAGGTGCTGTCGGCGCCGAAACTGGCGAGACTCAGGTTACTTATTCGCATGGTGAGTACCAAGAGCGACCCCAAGCCGAGCGCGACAAAGGCTCCGACTATGGTCTCGATCCATTTTGAATGCATCATGAATAGCCCTTTAATCGAACATCAAGGCGGTGAGCACGAAATCGAGCCCCAGCACCGCGAGGCTGGAGTTTACCACGGTCCGAGTCGTCGCGCGGCTGATGCCTTCCGGGGTGGGGGCCGTATCATATCCCTCGAATACGGCAATCCAGGTGACCGCGATGCCGAAGACAAAACTCTTGATGACGCCGTTCAGGATATCGTCATGAAAATCGACCGCCGACTGCATCTGGGACCAGAAGGCGCCCTCATCGACGCCAAGCAATCCCACGCCGACGAAGTAGCCCCCATAGACGCCGACCGCGCTGAAGATCGCCGCGAGCAAGGGCATAGCTAGGATCCCGGCGAGCAGCCTTGGCGCGACCACGCGGTGCAGCGGATCGACGGCCATCATCTCCATGGCCGCCAACTGCTCGGTGGTTTTCATGAGCCCGATCTCGGCCGTCAAGGCCGAACCGGCGCGGCCCGCGAACAGCAGCGCCGAAACCACCGGTCCGAGCTCGCGCACCAGCGATAACGCCAGCAAGATCCCGAGCGACTCCTCGGCGCCGAAATCCACCAGGGTGTTATAGCCTTGCAGCCCCAGCACCATGCCGACGAAAAGCCCTGAGACCACGATGATGACGAGCGACAGCACCCCGAGCGCGAAAACCTGAGAGGTGAGTAAGCGCCAGCGATAAAGCGTGGCCGGCAACCCGCCGAGGGTGTATAGCAGAAAGATGTGTCCGCGCCCGAGGCGTTCGAAAAAGCGCATTCCGGCGCGGCCCAATGCGCGCAGTCCGCTGGTCACTCGCCACCTCCCGCCAATAAATCCTCTGCAATATCGCGCGCCGGGTAGTGGAAGCGCACCGGGCCGTCGGGGCGAGCGTCCATGAATTGCCGGACCCATTCGGAGTCGCTGACATCGAGTTGATCCGGCGTGCCCTCACCGATGATCTTTCCGCCGGAAAGCACGTAGATGTAATCGGAGATCGACGCCGTCTCGCGCACATCGTGCGACACGATGACGCTGGTGGTGCCGAGGGCTTCATTCATCTGCTCGACAAGACGCAACAGGACCCCCATGGAGATCGGATCCTGGCCGGTAAAAGGCTCATCGTACAGGATAATCATGGGATCGAGCGCGATGGCCCTGGCCAGGGCGACCCGGCGCGCCATGCCGCCCGAAAGCTCGCTCGGCATCAGATCGCGTGCGCCCCGTAGCCCCACCGCCTCGAGCTTCATCAGCACCAAATCGCGGACCATCGGCTCGGGCAGCCGGGTGTGCTCGCGTAAGGGGAAGGCCACGTTATCGAACACCGAGAGATCGGTTAAGAGCGCGCCGCTCTGGAACAGCATGCCCATGCGCTGGCGTAAGCTCATCAACGCTCCTCGCGATAACGCCGCGACCTCCTGCCGGTCGACCCGTACACTCCCCGACAGGGGCTTGAGCTGACCGCCGATCATGCGCAGCAGGGTGGTTTTACCGCAGCCGCTCGGTCCCATGATGGCCGTGATCTTCCCCCGCGGCATGGATAAATTGATGTGGTCGAAGATGACCAGCTCGCCACGGCGGAAACAGAGATCGCGGATGCGGACGAGAGGCTCCAGCTCTTGATTATTGTTTTGCATTGGCCTTATGGAAGCGTGAGGGCGTGATTCTCGGGAAGTCGTGGCTCAACGTCAACCCGAGCCCCGAAATCATCGGTAGATAGACCGAGGGCTATAAGCGGCCGCGCATGTTAGAATTTAATCCACGTTGATTCGCGCCCGGCCGAGTGGCCCGTCAACTTTAAAACGATTTCGGAGGCCCTCATGATCAAATCTATCTCCCTGGTACTGATAGCTGGTATGTCTGCGTCCGTTGCATTGGCCGCTGATACTGTCGTCGAGATGAAGCGGATCGACGCGACGGGTGTAGGTGCGCCCCTCGGTAAGATCACGATCACCGCGAGTTCGGACGGCGTGCGGCTCGCGCCGGACCTGAACGGCCTGCCGCCGGGGTCACATGGTTTTCACCTGCACGAAAACGGGAGTTGTCTGCCTGGCGAAAAAGTCGGTAGCGTCGCGGCGGGCATCGCCGCGGGTCACCATTACGATCCGGCCGCGACCGGCAAGCATGAAGGTCCCGCGGGCAGTGGCCATCTGGGCGATCTCCCGCTCCTCACGGTGGATGATCGCGGGATGGCGACGAGCGCCGTGACGGCCCCGCGGCTCAAGATTGAAGCTCTAAAAGGGCGCTCACTGATGATCCATGCGGGTGGCGATAATTATTCCGACCTGCCCGAGAAGGGAGGTGGGGGCGGCGCCCGCATCGCGTGCGGCGTCATCCCGTAATCGGGCGGCGCGCCGGATCCTCAAGCAGCTCGATCTTGTAGCCGTCGGGGTCTTCCACGAAGGCGAGCACGGCCGTACCCCCTTTCATCGGCCCGGCATCGCGCACGATCTTGCCGCCGCGCCCGCGGATCGCCTCGCAAGCCGCGTACACGTCATCGACGCCGATGGCGATGTGCCCGTAGGCGTTTCCCGGCTCGTATCGGC
>JBOIDH010000146.1:0-5970 GCA_050740495.1 Gammaproteobacteria bacterium
GTGCTGCCGGGAATGCAAGCAGCCTTCGTGGACATTGGCCTCGAACGCAGCGCTTTTTTACATCTCCATGACATCCTCGATTTCGGGCCCGAGCACGACGCGCGGGGGGACAACGATACAGCCATCGAACGGCTCCTGCGGGAGGGCGATGAGATCTTGGTCCAGGTGGCGAAGGACCCGCTCATCGGCAAGGGCGCACGGCTCACCACGCGACTTTGTATTCCCTCGCGCTACCTGGTGTTGCTTCCGAAGAGCGCGACCGTCGGCGTGTCGCAGAAGATCGCCGATGAGCTTGAGCGGACCAGGCTGCGCGAGATGATCCTCAATCACGATGCCGACCTCAAGGCGGCCGCGGAGGCTCCCGCGGCGGTGCAATTGCCGGTGCCGGGACGCGATCTCGGGGCGTGCCCCGGGCCTTCCGGGTACATCGTCCGAACCGCCGCCGAGGGCGTGCCAGAGGCCAGCCTAAGAATGGACATGGAGTTTTTGCGGCGGCTCTGGTCCACGCTGTCGTTGCAGCTAGGCGAAGCCAAAGCGCCCAGCGTGATCTACGAGGATCTGCCGCTGGTGTTGCGAACCATGCGCAGTCTGGTTGCCTTTGAGGTTGAAAAGATCCGCATCGATTCGCGCGAGACCTATGAACGGGTCAGCGAGTTTGCGCGCCAGTATATTCCCGATCTCGTGGATCGCATCGAGCACTATGGCGGCGAGCGGCCGATCCTGGATCTCTACTCGGTCGAAAGCGAGATCCAGCGGGCCTTGGAGCGGCGCGTGGAGCTGAAATCCGGCGGCCATCTGGTGTTCGATCAAACCGAGGCCATGACCACGGTGGATGTCAATACCGGGGCCTTCGTCGGGCATCGCAATCTCGAAGAAACCATCTTCAAGACCAACCTCGAAGCCGCGCAGGCGATCGCACGGCAGTTGCGCTTGCGCAACCTGGGCGGGATCGTTATCGTGGATTTCATCGACATGGAGGATGCGGATCATCAGAGCCAAGTGCTGCGGGCGCTGGAGAAGGATCTGGAACGCGACCATGCACGCGTCGCGGTGAGCGAAATCACCTCGCTCGGGCTGGTGCAGATCACGCGCCAACGCACGCGCGAGAGCCTCGAGCACGTGCTGTGCGAACCCTGCCCTACGTGCGGCGGGCGCGGTTCGACCAAGACCGCCGAGACCGTGTGTTACGAGATCTTGCGCGAGATCCTGCGCGAGGTGCGCCAATTCGATGCTAAAAAGCTGCTCGTGATCGCCTCGCCGGGCGTCGCCGATAGGCTATTGGATGAGGAATCGGCGGGCGTGGCCGAGATCGAGGGATTCATCGGCAGGCCCATCACGGTCCGTGCCGAAGCGATCTATGGACCGGAGCAGTACGATGTCGTCCTTCTATAGCATGAGAGCTTGTGAATAAATCTAACCACACGTACGTGAAAATTTGGGTTACCTCTCCAAGATCCCTGTCCTTCCGCAACAGGCCGTCTTTTCTCCCTCTCCCACAGGGAGAGGGTTGGGGTGAGGGGATCGGAATAATCGACGCATGTGTTTGATTTGATTCCCCTCATCCTAACCTTCTCCCTGAGGGAGAAGGGACTATCAGATTCGTCGAAGTCGGTTTGTATAACTTTGTTGGGTACTACTGCGCTGGCTAGGATTTCTTCACAAACTCTGAGCCGATCCTATCTCGCCCTAAGGATCGTGGACGCTCGCGTTGATGGGAATTTTTCTTGCGGTTAAGAATGCTCCGCCGCATCGTTCTTCAAGCGTTGCTAAGCGCGCTACCGGTTCTGGCAGCGCTGGCGTTTATTCTCTCGCTCGCGGCGCTCGGCGCCCGCATGGTTTTACCGCGGATAGCCGGGCAGCGCGCCCAGATCGAGGATTACCTCGGTGGATTCCTGGGCCGGCCGGTCACGGTCGAGTCCGTGCGGGCCGCATGGGACGGGTGGGATCCGCGCCTGGTGTTGACCGGGCTCAGCGTGCTCAATGGCGAGACCTTACGCCCCGCGATGGGGTTTGAGCGGGTGGTCGTCGGCATCGATGTGTGGGCAAGCCTCGGGCGGCGGCAACTGCAATTGCGCGGTCTCGCGCTCAGCGGCGCCGAGTTTACCGTCGCGCGCACGCGCGGCGGGGAGCTCGTCATCGAAGGAATCGACGGCACGGACGCGCGCATGCTGCGCTGGCTGCTGCGCCAGCCGCAAGTCGCCATCGAGGGCACGCGGATCCGCTGGCACGATCACCAAACGCGGCACGGCGCCTGGGCCTTGCCCTATGCGCGCCTAGATAGCACGGGCGCGACGGGGCGGCAAGGCTTCAAACTGACGCTACGGCTGCCCCCCGACGTCGGCAAGCGTCTGCTCATCTCGATGAGCGGGACGGGTGAGCCGTTCGATCGCGATTGGAACGCCGATTTCTATGCCGAGACCGAGGATATCGGCCCCGCGTTGCTGACCGATTATCAACCATCGATCCGCATCCGGCAGAGCGGGGGAGCGATAAAGCTACGCACTTGGGGTGTTTGGCGCAATGGCCAGGTGAGCGAGGTCGCGGGTGAGTTCAAGACCGGGGGCTTCGCCGTGGGCGCGGGTGAGAACCGTTTTGAGATGGTAGCGACCAGCGGACGCTTCCTCGCCCGTGCCAGCCCCGGTGGTGGTTGGCGCATTGGCGCCGATCGCGTCGCGATAGCCACCCCAGAAGGGTCCTGGCCGGAGGCACGCTTCGGACTGGCCTTGGCGCCCCCCGACCCGCCCGGAGCGCGGCGATTAATCGCTTACGCCAGCCACATCGAGCTTGCGGATCTCTCGCGCGTATTGGTCCTGTCCGAGTCCGTGCCCGAGGAAAGCAAGACGCTGCTCGGACGACTCCAGCCCCGCGGGCTGCTGCGCGAGGTCGAGCTCGCGTATCATCCTGGTCGCTCCGGGGCCGCGCGCTTCTATCTTAAGGCGGGCATGGATTCCGTCTCCGTGCAAAGAAGCCCGGCGATCCCCGGTTTGGAGCGGCTTTCAGGCGTGTTGGAAACGGATGCCGAGAAGGGCCGGTTACGTCTCTCCGGCGGCCCGTTGCAAATCGACGCGGTGCCTCACTTCAACGCCCCGCTTCGCCTCGAGAGCACGAGCGGCGAGGTCGGGTGGCATGCACTCGCCGACGGTTGGCGCATTTACACGCCCGGTCTCAAGGTCGAGAACCCCGATCTCCGATTACGCATCATGGGAGATCTGGTCATGCGGGAGGGGCGCGCGGCCGATGCCAGGCTGTGGGCCGGAATCGACAAGGGACGCCTCGGCGGTATGGCGAAGTATCTCCCTAGCGATCTTCCGTCCAAGGGCCGGGAGTGGCTAAGCCAGGCGTTGCAGGCCGGTACGATCGGATCGGGCGCCGTGGTGTTAAGGGGTCCGCTGGATAGGTTCCCGTTCGATCGGGACGAGGGCCGCTTTGCGGCGGAGATCAATTTAACCGGGGGTGTACTGGAATATTCCAAGCACTGGCCTCGCATCGAGAATATCGACGCGCAAGTCACCTTGGATGGGCGGGAGCTGCGGGTGGCCGCGCGCACAGCCACGACCTACGGTGTGCGCTTAGGCGATGTCAGCGCCGGGATTCCAGACCTGGGCGGCAGCCAACGCCATGTGATCGTGCGCGGCCGAGCGAGCGGCACCGCGAGCGATATGCAGCGCTTCGTATCGAATAGCCCCTTACGGTCCGGTGTCGGCCGGCGGATTGCGCCCCTCGAAATCGGGGGCGAGGCGTGGCTCGACCTCGACATGGACATTCCGCTCTATCCGCGAAAAGCCACGGTTGCCGGTGCCTTGACCTTTCCCGGGAACACGCTTAAGAGCGGCCCATACGCCCTCACGGATCTCCGGGGCACGCTGCGCTTCGCGGGTGGCGCTTGGTCGAGCGAGGGACTTAGAGCACGCCTCTTCGAGCGCGCCATCCTGCTCGAAACCAAGGGCGGCGCCCGAGACCGAGGCGGGGGGTGGGTGAAAGCCCGCGGGCGCGCGGACTGGCCGACCATCGAGCAGCATCTGCGTACCGTATTGCCGTCTAAATATCATGATTATTTCAGCCGCGGCCGGTTGCGGGTGGCCGCCGGGGAGACCGGCTGGGAGGCCAGGCTGAGGCTACCGGAATCGGCGCGGCCGGCGGAATTGCAGGTCCACTCGCCGATGACCGGCATGCGCATCGATCTTCCGGCGCCCTTCGGGAAAGCCGCGGCAACGGCGGCGCCGCTCACGCTGACCTCGTCACTGCATGCCGCCGGGACGAGAGATATCGCCGTGGCTTACGGTGAGCGAATGCGGGCGCGGTTGGCGCTGCGAACCGGCGCCCAGCCGATTGCCGGCGCGCGAATTTATTTTGGTCCCCGCGAGCAAGCCTCCGTAGCGGGGGTTGACTACTGGATCGGGGGGCAATTAGAGCAATTATCACTGACCGACTGGCAGAGCTTTTCGCGGCGATGGGGCGCCGGTCGATCCGCACCCGTTCGGATCCCGGAGAATCTGAGTATCGACCTATCGGTCGCGAAGCTGGAAGGACTCGGCTTCGTGTTTAAAGACTTGCGCCTGCGGGCAACGCAGGAAAACCGCCGTTGGCGCATCGACACGGATGGACCGGATGCGCGCGGATCGATCCGCTTACCGGGCGCTCACCCAGGGGGAATGCTCGAGGCCAGCTTCACTCGCCTCAAGCTCGTTCCAAGCCGGCGCGTGCGGGATCCCGGAGAGATCGACCCGCGCCGCCTGCCCGCTGTCTCAATCACCTGCGAGGACTTCTCGTATGGAAGCAGCGCGCTGGGCGCCCTGCGGGTGCAGGCCCGCCCCGGCGCCGCGGGTTTGAGTCTTCCGAAGGTATCGTTTACGCGGCCCGACTTCAGCATCGATGCGGCGGGTAGTTGGCGGACCGGAGACAGCGGGCGCGGTTCGCGTTTCGATATCAAAGTCCGGGCGCAGGATCTGAGTAAGCTGCTCAAGACCTTCGGGTATCACGCCGTCGCACTCGAAGGAGGCGCCACCGCGTTCGATATCCACGCGCGCTGGCCGGGCGATCCCGCGGATTTTCAGTTGAGCCGGCTCAGCGGGACACTCGATCTGAAGGTGAGCGACGGTAGGTTACTCGATGTCGATCAAGGCGTCGGCCGGATCTTTGGGCTCGTGAGCATGCATGCGATCCGGCGCTTATTGCAGCTCAATCTAGTCGATCTCTTTAAGACTGGATTCGCCTATGACGAGATCAAGGGTAAGTTTATGATCGCGAGCGGGAACGCCTATACGGGCGGTCTAGTGATGAAAGGCCCTTCGGGGCGTGTCGAAGTCGCCGGCCGTACGGGGCTCGCAACCCAGGATTACGATCAAATAGTGACGGTGACCCCGGCCTTGGCCGGCAGCCTTCCCGCGGCCGGCGCCTTTTTCGGCCCGGTCGGACTCGGCGCGGGTGCGGCGGTCTTCCTGGCCGAGCAGGTCTTCACCGAGATCCCCGAGAACATCAACAAGATGTGGCAGCGGCGTTATAAGCTCACCGGTTCGTGGAATGCGCCCGTGGTGGAACGCATCGAGGGTACGCCAGTGCCGCAGGACGCAACGAAACCGAGCGCGAAGCCCTGACTGCGCGCTGGATTAAGGGAATTGCTACTGTGAGAGGTTGTGAATAAATCGTCACGAGCAGCCTCGATCGCCAAGAGCCGCGGAGCGAGCAACGAGACATATCAACTCGATAGGCGAGGAGCGAGCGAGCACGCGACGGCCGCGATCGGGATGCGCAGTAGATTTATTCACAACCTCTGACCCGATCTGCGCGGGGAGAACGTATTCATTACCCGCAGGGGCGCCGTGCGCGCGCCGCGAACGTTCGGCATCACGGCGGCGGGCACGCGCCGTCCGCTGCATGCTGTTGTTCAAGTAAGCCGCTACGCGGCAGTTTTGACGAACCGCTGAATTTCCACAATACTACGGTTACAATGTCCTTGTGACCTACGGATGT